>JANMIH010000018.1:0-3715 GCA_031375685.1 Polaromonas sp.
CTCATGGGACTTCTCCTTTTAAAGGTTTCAGATTGAAAACAACCCAATCTTGGCACTTTGATGCCGTTACCAAAAAGTGGGAAGTCCCTTCGTATTCAAATACTGGCGCAACCAGCTCACTTATCTGTAGCATTCCAGCGCCTGTAAATATCCATGGCGTGCAGACTGCCAGCAGCCATCAGGCACAGCGCGGTCATCTGCCAGCCCACACCAGACAACGCCAATCTCAGCGCCAGCATCAGGCACAAGCCTGAGGCCATGTTTAAAACAAAATCTCGCGGCGCGACGCCTCGACCTGTCTTGCGGTGCAAGGCCAGTAAAAAAGCGCCCTCCAGCAACGTGATGACGATGACGATGTCGATCAGTCGGCCACTTGACAACCAGTCTGTCATGAGGGTGGTCACCAAAATCGCGTCATACTTTTGCCAGGCCGAGCAAATGCCCCATGTCTTTGAAGAAAATCCGCACATGCGCCATTGGCTTTTTGCGCACCAGTTGCTTGTTCATGTAGGACTCAAAGGTCAGTTGCTGCACGTCGCGGTCTTCGCACATTTTCACAAAGCGTTCGCGACGCTTTTCACTGCCGTACCAAAACCACTGCATGATGCCCAGCACGCCAAACACCAGGCCGTGGGCTTTCATGAAGCGTTTGCGCGCCAGCTTCAAGGCGCTGGCGTCGCCGGTTTCCAGCAGTTCATGCACCGACTGTGCGGCCAACTGGCCACCGTACATGGCGTAATAAATACCTTCGCCTGATGCGGGGGCCACCACACCAGCGGCGTCGCCTGCCAGCACCACGTCGCGGCCGTTGTCCCAGCGTTTGAGGGGTTTCATAGGCAGGGGCGCGCCTTCGCGGCGCAGGACTTCTGCGTGTTCCAGTCCCGCAATTTGGCGCAGCTGGCCCACTGCACCGCGCAGTGAAAAGCCTTTGTCAGCGCTGCCTGTGCCAATGCTCAAGGTATCGCCATGCGGGAACACCCAGCCATAAAAATCAGGCGACAGCTTGCCTTGGTAAAACACATCGCAACGCGAGTCGTTGTAGCCAGCTGGCTTGACAGCCGGGGCGCGCACGATCTCGTGGTACGCAAAAACGCATTTGGGGTGGCTTGCACCAGGTACGGTTTGCTTGGCCACTTCAGACCGCGCACCGTCTGCGCCAATGATGCTGCGGGCACGCACTTTGGCCAGAAAGCCGCCAGATTTTTGCGCATGTGAGCGTGCTTCAAAATGCACCACGGCCACGCCATCTGCATCGCGCTCAATGCGCTGAAAAGTACCGATACGGCGAACCGCGCCGCTGGCAGCGGCGCGCTCGCGCAACCATTCGTCAAACTCTTCACGGTTGACCATGCCCACAAAGCCGTTGTCGATGGGGATGTCGACCTGGTTGTTTTTGGGTGAGATCATGCGTGCCGACGTGGCGCGTGCCACCAGCAGTTTGTCGGGAATGGCAAAGTCTTTGATCAGCCGGGGAGGAATCGCGCCACCACAAGGCTTGACGCGGCCTGCACGGTCGAGCAACAGCACCGAACGGCCGCGTTGCGCCAGGTCATGCGCCGCTGTGGCACCGGCTGGCCCACCGCCCACAATGACCACGTCAAATGTTTCTACTGCTGGGATATTTGGGTTCATGTTGTTCACCTTGAGTGACTTGCATTGCTTGCTAAAGAAAAAGAAATTGGCTTGCCTTGAGTGACCGGCATGTCCTGTTTGGCAGGCTGGCCAACTCGCCAGGCCAGCACCGCAGACAGCACAAACAGCGCTGCCTCAAAACCAAACACACTGGCATAGGCCGCCCCTGGGGACGCAATCAGCCAGCGCGCCAGGTCGCTCGCAGCCGTACCCATCAAACCGCCCAGGCCGAAAGCCACCGCTTGCGCTGCGCCCCACAGCCCCATGCGCACACCTTCTCGCGCATGGCGACCCTGGTTGGCCAGGCGCATCATGGAGCTGATGGCGCCAATAGAGAACGCGCCATTGGCCACGCCAAGTGCAAACACAGTGGCCTTGAGTGGCCAGCCGGGGCCTGCAAAGCCCGCAGCGCTCAAGCCCGCCAGAGCCAAGGCTGAGGCGATGCAACCGCCAACTGTCCAGCCACGCAGTGAGCCGATATGGCACAGCACTGGCCTGTGCGCCCAGCGTGTGCCCAGCAAACCCGCCAAAGCCACCAGAATCATGCCTGCCAGCACACCGCCATGTTGCACACCCGACAGCGAGGTTGACTCGCCCGGTGTAAAGCCAAACACCGTGCCTGCAAAGGGCTCCAGAATCAGGTCTTGCGCGCTGTAAGCCAACATCGAAATAAACACAAAAATCGTGAACTGACGCGCCGCTGGTTCGGCCCAGACTTGTGCCAGTGCCTGGCCAAAGACAGGCTTTGCTGGTTCGCTAACTTTCGTCGCTTCAGCCTGCGAGCTTGCATGGCCTTCCAGCTTGTAAATGGCCAGCATCGCCATGACAAAAGCGGCGCAGCACACCCCCGCCGTCACCATTACCAGCCGCATGGGTGAATAAGGATCCAGCAGCTTGCCAGCCAGCCCCGATGTGACGGCAAAGCCGAAAATCATCATCATCCAGACGATGGTGGCGGCTGCGGCGCGGCGACCCTGTGGCACACGCTTGGCCAGCATGACCAGCAGTGAGGTACCGCTGGCGCTGACCCCCAGGCCAATCAGGCAAAAAGCAAACACTGCCAGCGCCATGCCGGCAGTGCGGTTGCTGGCCATCCAGGCGGTTGCCAGGGACGCCAGCACACCACCCGCACCCAGCACCGCCATGCCGCCCACAATCCACGGTGTACGGCGGCCACCCACGTCAGAGCCAAAGCCCATGCGCGGGCGCGCGACCTGCACCAGGTAATGCAGAGCCACCAAAAAGCCTGGCAGCAAAGCGGGCAAGGCCAGCTCAACCACCATCACACGGTTCAGCGTTGAAGTGGTCAGCACCACCATCGCGCCCAACGCGGCTTGTACCAGGCCCACACGAATGATTTGAAGCCAGCCAAAAGGAGTCATGTGCTGGCTCCCGTCAAACCGACGGCATACAAACTGCGCAGAGCAAAAGCACTGACCATCATGCCCGCGACAAACAGTGGCACGCCAAAGCCGCTGTACCAGAGCGCACGCGCCGTCACGCTGGCTAAAAACCGCCGCATCATGACCAACTGGACCACCACCAGGGCGGCAATGCTAAGTGCGTGCCAGGGTTTTTGCCACATCAGCAACAGCACAATCACCGCCAGTTGCGACAGCACCATCACGGCGCAGGCCACGCGGGCAGCGTTTTGCACACCCAACTGGACTGGCAGGGAACGCACGCACATTTGCCTGTCGCCGTCGACTGATTTGAAGTCATTCAGCGTCATGATGCCGTGCGTGCCCAGACTGTAAAGTGCTGCCAGCGCCAGGGAGCGCGCATCAGGCATGATGCCGCCCGCCATCACTGCCGCACCTGTGACCCAGGCAATGCCTTCGTAACTGAAGCCGCAAGCGGCATTGCCCCACCAGCCGTTTTCTTTCAGCCGCAAGGGTGGCGCACTGTAGGCCCAGGCCAGCAGCAGCCCCACCACCGCTGCGCCAAAACCCCAAGGGCCGAGCAGCGTGGCGACCAACAAAGAAATCACCGTCCAGAGCACTGCCAAATACAAGCCCCACTTGCCGGGCATGCGGCCTGAAGGAATTGGGCGCTGCGGTTCATTGATGGCGTCGACATGGCG
>JANMIH010000022.1:0-11878 GCA_031375685.1 Polaromonas sp.
GGCCTGGGAGCCAAGGACAGTGCGTACACCGTGTTCGAGCGCTTGTACAGGCAACTGAGGCCACAGGCTCGACCAAGTTCGCCCTAGCGTCCAGAGCCCGATTGCGCGTCAGCGCGTGCGGTAGCAAGAACATCACAACGCGGCCCATCGGTGCAGTACGGATCACCCTCCAAAGTTGGCCGCACGCCCGCCAGTGGCGCAAAACTGCACGTGGGCGAGGCGGTTGGCGTGATTGGAGGCATGGCAATTGCCGAAGTTTGAAATACCCTGGCGGTCTGCGGAGTCAATCAGGACAATATCGGGGCTGGATAATGTTGGCTCACGGATTCAGGCTTGATACATACCCTGTAGCCACAGCCCGCCAAGGGCATGGCGGGCCGGTGCTTACCGGCTCAGGGCCTGGGCTTGGCGGGCTCGTTGCTGGTGGCTCCGCGGTCGCGCCAAAGCACGCTGACGCTGCCTGCGCCACGCTGGATGGCGGCACTTTCTTCTACCCATACTTGCCTTAGCTTGAGCTTGGTGTGGACCTCAAAATAGCTCGATGCCGCCGCATGGCGTCCGTCACCAAAATAGTCTGCTGTACCGCCCATTTTTGTGTTGGCGTCAGCCGGTGTGCGAAAGTGGTTGGCGCCTCTTAGCGCGACCAGCTTGCGCGCATCGCTTAAAGACAAGTCTGGGGTGCTGGCGTAGATGACTTCGGCGCTGGCGGTGTTGAGGTTGACGGGCGTGCGAGCGGGCAACAGCGTGATGTAGGGGCTGAGTTTTTTGAGCGTTGGCGGGGACAGGCCCAGCCAGGTCAATTGGGCTGTGCGCTGGGGTATCAGGTCTTGGTTTGACTCGCCTGTCATGGCGTTGAGCAGCTGGCTGGACATGGCTGTTAACTCTGACGGGGGCAGGCCCAACAGGTCAAAAAGCCGGGTAAAGCTTTGCAGGTCGGGCGCTGACAATGCGTTTTCGTCAATGAGATTGGCCACGTTCAAGCGGCTTTGCAGGTCGATGATTTGGCCTGTCAAGGTGGCGTTTTGTTCGCGGTACAAAAAGCCGGCCAATTGCAGGCCGTCGAACGATACGGCCCAGGGCTCTGTCAGGTGATCTGTGCCGCCTTCGCGCGCGTCTTCGAGCAGGATCCAGCGTGCCCAGTCGAGCGCTGCGGTGGACAGCCAGGCTGATTGCACGCGCTCGCGTTCAGCGGTCTCTACTTCAATGCTGCGGTACTGCTGCCAGGTGGCCGACGCCGCAAACGTGGCGACCAGGGTGACGGTCAGCATGGCGGCAAGTATGGCCGCCCCGGTCTGTTGGCTCCGGGCTGGGGTCATGGCCTGTCGCCGCCCAAGTTGGGGCGCACCCAATCCATCGTCAATTTACCGCCTAGTATTGATTGTTCATTGGGCAGGCTCAGAACCAGGCGAATACCGTCGGGCACGGTCTGGGTGCCACTGGCAAGGCTGCCGTCGTCGCTCAAGGCATTTGTCCAGCTGTTGCCACGAAAAAAGGTGATTTGCCAATCGTTGAGCGCAATGACAAAAACCTCGTGCTGACGCAGTTGGGGGTCCGGGCTCTGAGCCCACGCCTGGCTCTGGCTCCAGGCTTGGCGCCAGGCTTGGGCGGTATGCGCGGGGGGGGACTGCCAGCGCAGCCATTGCCCCCCGGCATCGGCTCGTTGCATCCAGGCCACGACCACCACCCCGTCGCCCACTGTGGGGGCTTGTCGGCTCATGCGCAACACGCGTCCATCCCAATTCAGACTTGTAACACCCTGGATTTGAACCACTTTGTCCAGGTCAAGTCGCCACTGCGTCAGCCCGGCCTGTAGCGTGAGCAGCTCATCTGAATACTGGCTGGTTTGTGCTTGCACGCGAAGCATGCTGTCCATGCCCCGCCACCCCAACACGGCCATCGTGGCCATGATGGTGATGGCCACCAAAAGCTCGATCAAGGTGAAGCCTTGGTGCCTGAGAGCACTTTGCGTTTTAGCGGTCACTTCAACGCCCCGAGACCACCGTGGACAACTGCAATATTGTCAAACCGTCAGTCTGTGCAACGCTCACACTGACACGCCGAAACTCGGTGTTGGGGGTGGGCGAGATTGTGACGTTAACCGGCAGGCTGCGACCCGCCTGCTCGCAGTTTGCTGTGCTGTTGCCTACATTTGGGATCTGACGTGACAGCCGGATTTTGACAATTTCGTTTTCCGCACAAAGCTGTGCCATCAGCAAATTTGACTGGCGCGAGACGCTGTCTGTCAAGGCATAGGATGCTCGCGCGCCAGCGGCCAGTGCAATGGCCACCATTGCAAGGGCTACAAGTACCTCTATCAATGTGAAGCCTTTGCCTTTGCCATTGTTTTTGCTTTTGCTTTTGCTTTTGCTTTTGCTTGCCAGCTGCTGTCTGGCGGTGATGGCGGTCACGGCTGGCCTGGCGTTTTAACGGCAAATGGCCGCAAGCCGTCTGTAGCAACGCGCACCACCGGAAGATCGGGCGGTTGGCTGCCAACGGTTTGCAGCTCGCTGGGCAGGGCCGCAACGGTCAATTCAACGGTCTGCGCACCTATGATGGGCTCTGGCCCCAGGCGTACGGTGTTTGTCCCGCGCACGGCGATGCCTGATAGCACCCAGCGCTGCGGCAACGCGTCGGCAGGCAACCCGTCAAAACGAAAGCCATCGGGCGTTGTGTGCCAAGTCACGGCTATGCCGCTGGCACGCGACTGCGCCCTGGCGGACTCGAAAAGTGCGGCCAGGCGTTGCGCCTCCCGCTCCAGTGCGGCTGCAGACGTGTCTCGCAGTGCCAGGCTGACGCCTGCTGTGGCAATGGCCACGATAGCAATGACAACCAGCAATTCCAGCAGGGTAAAGCCAGTACCGCGATATTTACTTGCGCTCGCCATCACTGACCTGACTATTGCCAGCTGCCAATATCGGTGTTTTTGCCTTCTCCGCCGACTTGCCCGTCAGCTCCCAGTGACATGACGTCAACTTCTCCCTTAATGCCTGGATTCATGTATTGGTAGGCGCGGCCCCATGGATCGCTGGGTAGCTTGTCCAGATAAGGCTTCCAGTTGTTCGGGATCGGCCCGCTGGTCGGCTTGGTCAACAGGGCTTGCAGACCCTGCTCAGCGGTTGGCATGCGCTGGTTGTCCAGCTTGTAGAGTTTGAGTGCCTGCATCAGATTGCTGACATCGCTGCGCGCGGCCATGACGCGGGCGTCCTCGGCGCGATCCAGTACGTTCGGGACAATCAATGCGGCCAGCACGCCGATGATGACCAACACCACCATCAACTCTATAAGGGTAAAACCCCGGTGCAGGCAGCGACGCAGGACACTTTGTTTTGGCGGCATCTGACTTATCTCCATGTTTACTTGAAAACTGAACTGCATCATAATTGTTTAATGACATTGTTGGCAGGTAAATGGACACTCAGAATTGCAACGGCTTTCGTGTGCGTGCTTGCGGCAGCCAGCATGACATACTGGGCTTGGCGTCTGTTCACGCCACGCACGTTACCAGCTGCGCTACCGCAGCTGGAGGCACCCGTTTTGATGGACACTGCCATCGTTTCTCGCGTTTTGGGCGCAAAACCTTCAACGAGTCTCAGGCAGCCCGCTTTGTCTAGCCGGTTTGTTCTTCGGGGGGTGTTGGCTGGCGCTTCGGGCGGGGGAGCTGCCTTGATTTCTGTGGATGGCAAACCCTCTCAGCCCATTCGCGTTGGCGCGGTCATTGTCGGGAATTTTGTTTTGCAGTCAGTAGCAGGCAGAACAGCTGTGCTGGGCACAGGAAATGATGGGGAGTCGCTTGTCACACTGGAGATTCCAACTTTAAAAGCAGGCGCGCGGCGCCCCACTGCTGAGATGGCGTCGGCACCTCTGCCGGGCATGGGGAATGCTGGCGAATCGCGCACCGCACCCGAGATACTGGAAATGCTAAATTTAAAAGCCGGTGGGCTGCGAACCCCTCCTGGGGTGCCACCTGTGCCTGTGCCTCGTGTGCAAGTCGAAGATATACCCGAGCTGGAAGAGCTGGAAGAGTTGAAAGAATACAAAAGATTAAACAGATTGCCCCCATAGCGGCCATAGCGCCCATGGCGCACAGCCCCTGGGGCGGCAATGCTCTAAAAAAGTGGCGCGATACGGACGCGCATTCAAACAAGACGCGGTGGCCAGGCGGCTGCGCCAATACAACCCCAAAGAAACGCCGTATGAACGCCGTCTCAGGCAAAGAATTGACTATGATTGAAAACAGATTGAATCACCGGCCCAAAAATCACCAGCCCCAAAAAGGACTGCGATTGAAGTCGCCGTTGCTGGCACGCTACGCCTCGATAAGCCGTGTTGTAGTTTGCCCTTGAGTTCTCGCCGAGCCCTGAAAACCGCCCATGCCTATCCATATCGTTAGTTTGCCAACAGCTGCACAGGCCCCGGCGCTGTCTTACGAGTATCTGCGGGCAACTGAAGCATTGGTGTCAACGGATCACGGCACCGCAACTTTGGTGCAGCTGCCGCAGAGATTGACTGACAAAAATGTCTGGGTTGTACTGCCTGTCAACAGTCTGTCTTGGCATGCGGTTGCGCTGCCTAAAGGCATTGGGCCAAACTCTCCTCGCTTGCGTTCGGTGTTGAACAGTTTGCTCGAAGACCGGTTGCTAGATGACCCGGCTCAAATGCATTTGGCGATGGGTAAAAGCAGTTTTACCGATCAGGCCACAGCTGACATGTACTGGGTTGGCGCCTGTGACAAAGCCTGGCTGCAGGCCCATTTAAATGCGATTAAATCAGCCGGTATGGTGGTCAGCCGTATCGTGCCTGAATTTGCGCCAACTCATGGTGAAACTCGGGTCCATGTTGTTGGCAGGGTTGACCAGCCGTTGCTGGTGGCAACAGGTCAACGGGTGGGCGGCGTGATGTGCCTTCCATTCAACAATGCGGCGCTGGCCTTGTTGCCACGAGCCTGCGTTGGAGATGAGCCGGTGGCACAAGCCGTTCAGCTCACGTTTGCCGAGCCTGCGGTTGCTGGGCTGGTCGAGCGTCTGCTGCCGGGCGATATAAGGCCTGAAAACAGGCATGCGCGTTGGCTCGCGGCAACGGGCGCAGGCTGGGAGTTAGCGCAGTTTGACTTGGCCTGCACGAGCCGTGCGCGCACTTTCAAGCGTGTTTGGGAGGCGGGCGTCGAGATGCTGCAGTCGCGACGCTGGCGCTTTGCACGCTGGGCCATGGCGGTCTTGCTGGGCATTCATGTGGCCGGGCTCAATGCGTTGGCCTGGCAAGAAAAGTCTGCACTTCATGCGCAGCGCCTGAGCATTCAAAGCATGCTCGTTCAAACCTTTCCTCACGTCAAGGTGGTTGTGGACGCACCCCTGCAAATGCAGCGTGAACTGGCTGCATTGGAGCAATCAAAAGGGGGGGCGAGCGCCTTTGGCCTGGACGCTGCGCTAAACGCCATCGGGGCGGCTGGTCTGCCGGATCAAACCCTCAATTCCATTGAAATGGCCAATGGTGAGATAAAGCTCAAAGGCCTGGCGCTTGCCTCGCAAGAGCTGTCTGGTTTGTCGGCGCAGCTAAGTGAGCAAGGTTTTGCGATGGTTGCAGAGGGTGATGTACTGCGGATCAAGCCACTGAACCAAAAGGGTGTAGCGCCATGAATAAAAATACTTTTGCTGCGCTGGCAGCCAAGTGGCGTGGTGCCAGCTCACGTGAGCAAAACCTTGTGCGTGTCGCTTTATTTTTACTGGCCTCGGGTTTGATCGGCTGGACCTTGGTGGCACTGCCGCTACGTGTGTTGCTTAACGCTAGCCAGCAGCAGCACATGCTTGAGGCTGATTTACAAAAAATGCAAGGCATGAAGACACAGGCACAACGCCTTCAAGAGCTGCCAAATATCAGTCGTGAAGATGCCATACGCGTGCTACAGGTTTCAACCAGCAGCCTGGGTGCGTCGGCACAGCTTGATGTGTCAGCGAACCGTGCCACACTCACCTTACGGGCCGCACCAGCAGAGGCGCTGGCGAAATGGCTGGCCCAGGTGCGCACCAGTGCGCAAGCGCAACCCACAGAGGTGCGACTGACACGAGTCGCTGGCCCTGTGGCTGCATGGGACGGCCTGCTGGTGCTGGGCTTGCCTGCCAATTGAGCAGGTGAAATTCCCCTGAATCATTTTCAATTATTTTCAATTATTTTCAAAACCCAAATTGAGTGTCAAGCCCATGCATCTAATTGCCAAACGCAATCTTCAATTTGCTATAACTTCAATAGCTGTTTGCGCCTGTATTTATTGGGGAGAAGGCAATTTATATGCGCAAAATTTGCCTCAAAATGCGCTTGTTGACACGCCGCCTACACAAAAACCGACACCCCCCCCAAAAGCACCACGACCGGGCAGTCCGGTCACGTTAAATTTTGCTGACGCAGAGATCGATGCTGTCGCCCGCACGATCGCCGTTATCTCTGGGCGCAACGTCGTTGTTGACCCGCGCGTCAAAGGCGTCATGACGCTGGTCACGACCTCGCCCGTTACAACCGCCATGGCGATTCGTCAGTTTGCAGCACAGCTACGCACGCAGGGCTTTGCTCTGGTTGAATCAGCGGACCTTTACCTGGTGGTGCCAGAGGCAGAGGCCAAATTGCAAAGCGGTACCGTATCGGCCGGTGCTGTGCTGCCTGCCAGTGGGCAAATTGTCACGCAAATCTTCAAGCTAAACCACGAAACCGCCAACAACCTGGTCCCGGTACTGCGGCCTTTGATCGGCCCGAACAACACCATCAACGTCAATCCGGGCAACAACTCTTTGATCATCACCGACTACACCGACAACCTGCAGCGCATCAGCGCCGTGATCGCAGCGCTTGATGTTGCCAATGCAACTGGCATTGAGATCATTCGCCTGCAGCACGCTATTGCGACTGACTTGGCACCCATCGTCACGCGCTTGATGGACTCCAGTGGGGTTGGCGCTGGTGGTCAGGGCGATGCGTCGTTTAAAACCACCCTGGTTGCCGAGCCGCGCAGCAACACACTTATCTTGCGAGCTGCCAACCCGGCGCGGCTGGCATTGGTGCGCACCCTGGTTGAAAAGCTGGACCAAGGCGCTTTCGGTGCGCCCAACTCACCCAGCGCAACCAACAAAGATGCAGCTGGGGGCAATATTTATGTGGTGCATTTGAAAAATGCAGACGCCACCAAGCTTGCCATCACACTGCGTGCAGCCGTTGCGGCCAATAACGCTGGCAGCTCTGGTGGCGGTGCGTCATTTGCGCCCCAATTCCAGCCCAGTGCTGGCAGCGGCGCGTCATTACTGGGCCTGCCAGGTGCTGGCGGCAGCGCGTCAACGCCGCTCGTGTCCAGCCAGCCTTCGACCGGGGGTCAAATTCAGGCTGACCCGGCAACAAACTCGCTCATCATCACAGCGCCAGAGCCGCTGTACAGGCAGTTGCGGGCGGTCATAGACAAGCTCGACGCGCGACGCGCCCAGGTGTTTGTTGAAAGCCTGATTGCCGAGGTCAATGCCGACAAAGCGGCCGAGTTTGGCATTCAGTTTCAAGGGGCGCTTGGGAAAACGGGCGATGGCGTTCTGGGCTTGCTGGGTACAAATTTCAATATTGGCGGGGCCAACATCATCAATATCGCCAAAAACGCGGCACAAGGCACAGCCGTACCATCGGCAGGTGGCAATATTGGTTTGGCCACCAGACAAAACAATGGCGTCTATGTGTTGGGGTTTTTGGCCCGATTTTTAGAATCCAGCGGTGAAGGCAACGTGCTGTCAACGCCCAATTTGTTGACGCTTGACAATGAAGAAGCGCGCATCGTGGTGGGCCGCAATGTGCCGTTTGTCACGGGGCAATACACCAGCAACAATACCAGCGCAGGCTCTGTCAACCCGTTTCAAACCATTGAGCGCAAAGACGTTGGGCTGACCTTGCGCGTCAAGCCGCAAATCAGTCAAGACGGCACGGTCAAGCTGCAAGTCTTTCAAGAGGTCAGCAGCATTGACCCGGCCACCGTTAACTCTGCCAACGGCCCGACGACCAACAAGCGCTCGATTGAGTCCAACGTGTTGGTAGAAGATGGCGCTATTGTGGTGCTGGGCGGTTTGCTGACAGACGAGTATTCAGGCGGACAAGAAAAAGTACCTGGTTTGGGTGATGTGCCGTTTTTTGGCAACCTGTTCAAAGGCGAATCGCGGACCCGTCGAAAATCAAATTTAATGGTGTTTTTGCGACCCGTGGTCGTGCGCGATGCAGCCGCCACAGACAGCCTGTCGTTAGACCGCTATGACCTGATGCGTAGCACACAAAAAGACAGCCAGCCGGTCCCCAGCGTGATGGTGCCTATTAATGTCGCGCCCGTTTTACCGCCATTGCGGCCCTCGAGCAGACTCAGCGTTGTGCCGGCAGACGCTGCGCCGCGTCAGGCGCCCTTACCGACCGCACTGCCCGCCGAGCTACCCGCCGAACGGCCCGCGGCCACCCCTTTGCCTGCACAGTAAGCAGCGCCGCAACATGCAGTACCTATTGCCTTACGCCTTTGCACGCGGCAACACCTTGCTGCTCCAAAGCGATGACAACGGCTTGACGCTTTGGCACACCGGCAGCCCTGAGCCAAGCGCACTGGGTGAGGTCATGCGCAAGCACGGCCAGGCGGGGCTGGCCATTGACATGCAGCATGTTGACAGCAGCGTGCTGACCCAGCGCATCAGCGCGGTGTACGCCAGTGGCGAGTCAAGTGCTGCCACCGTGGTCAGTGAGGTCGAATCGGACGCTGACCTGTCACTGATCATGCAAGAGCTGCCCGCGCTTGAGGATTTGCTTGAAAAATCAGGCGATGCACCCATCATCCGCATGCTCAATGCCCTGTTGACGCAAGCCGCGCGCGACGGTGCCAGCGACATTCATATTGAGCCCTACGAGCGTTCGTCGAGTGTGCGCTTTCGGGTAGATGGCACGCTGCGCGAAGTCGTCAAACCCAACCGCGCGCTGCATGCGGCGCTTATCTCACGCCTCAAAGTCATGGCCGACCTGGACATTTCTGAAAAGCGTCTGCCGCAAGATGGCCGTATTTCTTTGCGCATAGGCACCCGCGCGGTTGACGTGCGCGTGAGCACGTTGCCCAGTGCCCACGGTGAACGCGCTGTGCTGCGCCTGCTGGACAAAAGCCAAAGCAAGCTCAGCCTTGAGTCCGTCGGTATGCAGGGCGATGTGCTTGGCCGGTTTGAAGCGCTGGTCAAGCAGCCGCACGGCATTATTTTGGTAACGGGCCCCACAGGTTCAGGTAAAACCACCACGCTGTATGCCGCCCTGCAGCGGCTTGACGCCGCCGCCAGCAACATCATGACGGTGGAAGACCCGATTGAATACGAGCTGCCAGGCATTGGGCAAACCCAAGTCAACGCCAAGATTGACCTGGACTTTGCCAAAGCGCTGCGCGCCATCCTCAGGCAAGACCCGGACGTCATCATGATTGGCGAAATCCGGGATTTTGAGACGGCGCAAATTGCCATTCAAGCCTCCTTGACAGGCCACCTGGTACTGGCCACCTTGCACACCAACGATGCCGCCAGCGCTGTAACGCGCTTGACCGACATGGGCATAGAACCATTTCTTTTAAGCTCCTCATTGCTGGGCGTGTTGGCACAGCGGCTGGTGCGCAAGGTGTGTGCGCATTGCCAGGGCGCGTGCTGCGCTGAATGCAGCCACACGGGCTACCAGGGCCGTACCGGCATTTTTGAGCTGCTGATTGCCAACGACGCCATACGCGCACAGGTGCATGGCCGCGCGCCCGAGTCTGATATCCGCAGTGCAGCGCTGGCAGGCGGCATGGCCCTGATGCGCGATGATGGCGAACGCCTGGTCAGCCTGGGCATCACATCGCGCGAAGAGCTGCTGCGAGTCACGCGCGACTAACGCCATCACGATGGCTGCCTATTCTTTTGAGGCCCTGCAGGGCGACGGCAAACTCCAAAAAGGGGTGGTCGAGGCCGACACCGCAAAAGCGGCCCGCAGCCTGCTACGCGCACAGCAACTGGTGCCACTGGTTGTGACTGCCATCAGCAGCGCTGACGTGCCCGCCACATCGCTGCTGCAAACCAATTTGTTTGGCGGGCGCGTCTTTAACGCCATGCGCCTGGCCATATGGACGCGCCAGTTGGCGTCACTGGTCGCCGCAGGCCTGCCGCTTGAGCGCGCACTGACCGCCTTGTCAAACGAGGCTGAAGACGACAAACAACGCAACTTGGTGGCGGCACTGCGCTCAGACATCAGCGGCGGCAGCAGCTTTGCCAAGGCCTTGGAGCAGTACCCGCGCGAGTTTGAAAGCATTTACACGTCCGTCATTGGCGCGGGGGAGCAAAGCGGCAACCTGGCACTGGTACTGGAGCGCTTAGCCAGCGACCTGGAGGATCGCCAAGCGCTTAAATCAAAGCTCGTTGCCGCTACGCTATACCCCGCCATCGTCACGCTGGTGGCCATTGTGATTGTGATGTTTCTGGTCGGCTACGTGGTGCCGCAAGTGGCCAACGTGTTTGCAGGCACCAAACGCGCTTTGCCATTTTTAACTGTGGCGATGCTAGCCTTTGGCGGCCTGGTGCGCAACTACGGCTGGGCGCTGCTGGGCGCCACGGTGTTGGCAGGTATTGGCCTGCGCATGGCTTTGAAAAACGACGCCTTTCGCGCCAGCTTTGACGCCAAAACGTTGCGCCTGCCAATTGTCGGGCGGCTGGTGCGCGACTACAACGCCGCCCGCTTTGCCAGTACATTGGCCATGCTGTCTGCTGCGGGCTTACCCATCCTCAAAGCGCTGCAAGCCGCGGCTCAAACCCTGTCAAACCACGCCATGCGCGCCGATGCGCTCGACGCGCTGGTCATGGTGCGCGAAGGCGCACCACTGGCCTCAGCCCTGGCACAAAAAAAGCGCTTCCCCGGTTTGGTCAGCATGTTTGCCCGCCTGGGCGAGCAAACCGGGCAACTGCCCACCATGCTGCAACGCGCTGCCGTGCAACTGTCAAGCGAGGTACAACGCCGCGCCATGGCACTGGCAACCATTTTGGAGCCCCTGTTGATTGTGGCAATGGGCGCAGTGGTGATGCTGATTGTGCTGGCTGTGTTGCTGCCCATTATTCAACTGAATCAGTTTGTCAAGTGAAGGCTGGCCACGAAAGACCGTCATGGACTTGGAGCGACTGCCCAGCGGCAAGTTTGACACCAACTACCTGGTCTGCGCCCTGGCTGCTGTAGCCATGAACATACTGCGCCTGATTGGCCAAAACGCGCTCACCGGCAAAGACGCGCCACTGCGCCAGGCGGCCAAGAGGAGGCGCATGAAGACGGCGATGCAAGAGATCATGTTCAAGGCTGCGCGCATGATCAAACATGCGGGGCGCTGGATATTGGGCCTGGGAGCCAAGGACAGTGCGTACACCGTGTTCGAGCGCTTGTACAGGCAACTGAGGCCACAGGCTCGACCAAGTTCGGCCTAGCGTCCAGAGCCCGATTGCTCGTCACAGCGATCCGCAGCAATAACATCACAACGCGGCCCATCGGTGCAGGACGGGTAACGCTCCAAAGTTGGCCGCACGCCCGCCAGTGGCGCAAAACTGCGCTTGGGCGAGGCGGTTGGCGTGATTGGAGGCATGGCAATTGCCGAAGTTTGAAATACCCTGGCGGTCTGTGGAGTCAATCAGGACAATATCGGGGCTGGATAATGTTGGCTCACGGATTCAGGTTACAAAAAGGATGTGTCAGCAGTAAATAGAACCTGAATCCGTGGCAAAGAAGTCAAAATATGTTGATTTCTCATTTGAAATCAACAACTTAGTCCGCATGTAGATCTCACCCTAAAGGTGAGCTTTACATGACCGATTTCATTATCAAAAAACTGCCCTACGATTTGACT
>JANMIH010000023.1:0-4430 GCA_031375685.1 Polaromonas sp.
AGTCAAATCGTAGGGCAGTTTTTTGATAATGAAATCGGTCATGTAAAGCTCACCTTTAGGGTGAGATCTACATGCGGACTAAGTTGTTGATTTCAAATGAGAAATCAACATATTTTGACTTCTTTGCCACGGATTCAGGTAATAGATTGGCAACGAGGGACAAAGGCGAAATTGATATTCACGGCATTACTGAGCTGGCTGAAGCCGAGTCTACACATGCCAAGACCGTTTGCCATGAACTGAGCCTGACTCTCACGGTAATCCACGCGCCAACTGAAATAAGTGTGACCAACACCATAAAAAAGCTGCTCGATGCCGAGAATCACATATGAGATCTGAACAAAGCCTGGCCCTCATCATCGGCTCCCATGGCGGCCTGGGCACTGCCTTGCTGTCGCAACTTGAAGGCGACGCCAACTACACCCAGGCCGTTGGCCTGAGCCGCAGTACGCAAGTTAGCGTTAACTACGATGACGAGGCCAGCATCGCCAAAGCGGCCTTGCACATCGCCGACATGTGCAAAACCGCGAATCTGCAACTGCGCCTGCTGGTGGTTGCCACAGGTTTTTTGCATGGCGATGCAGGCCAGCCGGAGCGCAGTTTTACCAATCTTGATGCGGCGTACCTGCAGCACGTTTTCAACATCAACACCCTGGGCCCGGCGCTGGTGATGAAGCATTTTTTGCCGCTGCTGCCCAAAACCGGGCGCTGTGTGGCGGGTTTCATCTCTGCCAAAGTCGGGAGCATCGGCGACAACGCCTTGGGCGGCTGGTACGGCTACCGGGCGTCCAAAGCGGCGCTGAACCAGCTGGTTAAAACCGCGTCGATTGAGCTGACGCGGCGCAACAAAGACAGTATTTGCGTCAGTCTGCACCCCGGCACGGTGGCCACCGCGTTGAGTGAACCGTTTGCCAAGACCGGGCTGAATGTGCGGCCCGCGAGTGAGGCGGCGGGCGACTTGGCTAGGGTGCTGGCGGGTTTGACTGCGGCGGACACGGGCTGTTTGATTGACTACAAGGGTCAAAAACTGCCTTTTTGAGCTTTTTATGCCTGTTTTTAGGTGTCAAAATGGCCTCAAAGCCAATAAAAACGGGCGCAAGCAGCTCCTGAATAAATAGCATTGACCAGGTTTCTCAGGCAATGCGCGTTAGCCTGCAGGAACTGTCAAATTCAGCCATTAAGATAGACGCCACAAGCGCTGGCGTTTTGCTTGAGCGTCAACACAACAAGCTTCATCAAAAGCATTTCAGCGCGCCATGCACCTCACCATTTTCGACACGCCCATCGTCAACACCTTGCTGCGCTGGCTGTCCATCGCCTTTCTCAAGCTTACAGGCTGGAAAGTGGTCGGCAAATTGCCGCCACAAGCCGCCAAAAGCGTGCTGATAGCCGCGCCCCACACCAGCAACTGGGACTTGCCTTACACGCTGATGGTGGCGTTTGCGCTTCGGCTGAATGTTTACTGGATCGGCAAGTCGTCGCTTTTCAAGCCGCCGTTTGGCGGCGTGATGATGTGGCTGGGCGGCATACCGGTTGACCGCAGCCAAAGCAACAACCTGGTGGCGGCGTCCAGTGAAGCCATCACCCAAGCTGAAGGCCCGCTGCAACTCATCGTGCCGCCAGAGGGCACCCGCAGCGGCACGCGCTACTGGAAAACCGGGTTTTACTACATTGCCGCCGGGGCAGGTGTGCCAATTGTGCTGGCGTTCCTGGACTACGACAAAAAAGTCGGCGGGCTGGGGCCAGTGTTTCAAACCACGGGCGATGTGGATGCCGACATGCTGGCCATCAAGGCGTTCTACGCAGGCGTCAAAGGCAAAAACGCAGATCAGTTTCACGCTGATTAACTCGCCTGTAGGCCGCCATGCCAGCGGCTTGTCAGGCCGATACCGCACTGGCTGACACCTGAAATCGACAACCTCAAAACCAGCCCGCCAGCGCTGGCCTAATGCGTTTTTCAAATGCACTAAGGATGGCAGGACATGGTCAGAATGGCGTTTTCGACACAGCTGGCGTACGAGGTACTCGACGCGGGCTGTGACTTTATTTTCAATATTCAGGCGGCCTACACCCCCCGGCAATGGGTGGTTCAAGAGTCGCTCGGTATGAACCAGGCGCTGTCGGCCAGCTTCTACACCGACCCACAAACCCAAAGCCGTTTCATTGCCTTGCATGCGCTGCAAGGTCAGTTCAGCATTGGTTACAGGGCTGTGGTTGAGCTGACGCATTTTGAGGCCGCGCCCAGCGAGCTGTTTGAGATCAGCCCCCCGGCACTGCCTGGCCACGTGTTGCCTTATCTGTACCCCAGCCGCTATTGCCAGTCCGACCGGCTGCTGACCTTTGCCGGCCAGCACTTTGGCAGCCTGCCCACGGGTTACAGCCGCGCGCAGGCGATCTGCGATTGGGTCAGCAGCCATGTGCGGTTTCAGGGCAACACCAGCAACAGCAACACGTCTGCGCTGGACACCCTGGTGGACCGCGTCGGCGTGTGCCGCGACTTTGCACACCTGATGATTGCCCTGTGCCGCGCCGCCAACTTGCCAGCCCGCATGGCCAGCGGCATGGACTACGGCGCTGACCCGGCGCTGGGCCCGCCTGACTTTCATGCTTATGTTGAGGTCTACCTGGCCGATGCATCAGGCGCCGGGCGCTGGTACATGTTTGACCCATCAGGCACCGCCATACCGATGAGCTTTGTGCGCTTTTGTACCGGTCGTGACGCCGCAGACATTGCCTTTGCCACCATTTTTGGCAACGTGGTGGCAGCGCAGCCCGTGATCAGCATTCAGGCGGTGCCTGATGCGGGCGGCTTGCTGGTCGTGCCCGGTCATGTTGAATACGCTTTGTCTACGGACGGTGACTAAAACCAGCGATGGATGTGCGACCATCACGGTCATGCAAAACATTGCGCCGCACGGCACGCCACCTACCGATGATTTTTTAAGGCTGTTTTTAAAGCGACCTGAGCTGGCGCCCGTGCCAGAGTCTTGCCCGGCAGAACTTGCACTGCACGCCGCGCTGCTGGCAGCACCTCAACAAGCCGTCACGCCCGCCACACTGAAAAGCGTGACTGACCCTGACGCGCGTGACAGTTACGCGCATTTTTTGCGCTTTCGTGACGGCGTTTTGGCGGCCAGCACGCTTGTAGCGTATTACCACCAGCTGTTTCCGCGCAGCGGTGCTGGCCACATCAACATCCCGCCGCTGTTCATTGACATGCTGGTCGATGCCATCACGCAGACGATGCTGGGTGATGCGGTCGATGCCTACGAGGCTCGGGCGCGCGAAATGCTGTTTCGCGCCCAGCGCATCAGCACCCATAACGGCCAGGTTTTGAGCGGTGACCGGCTCACACTCGACATGCTGAACGAGACCGGTGGCCTGGGCGACATCGGGCGCTTTTTGGCAGAAGCCAATGCGCCGATGGCCGCTGTCAACATGCAGGTGCTGACAGATGAGAACGCGGCCGCCTACTTTCAACAAGCCGCTGGCCGCTACAACTTTTTGCTCGACCTGACGCATGAAGTCACCAACGACCTGAGCCACGGCTTGACATTCACCATGACGCGCGCGCGCTCGGGCCTGAAAGCGCTGGCCAGCGTGTTGCAAAAGTGGGTGCAACACTTTTTGGGTGTGGCCGTCACCATCCGCCCGTTGCAAAAGATTGACGACGAGGCCTGGCGCTGGCACGTCGGGCTGGACGCTGAAGCCACCGCGCTGCTGAACGATTTGTACGAGGGCAGGGCGGTCGAGCCCGAGCGCTTGCAGCGGCTGGTCAGCCTTTTCAGGCTGGATTTTGCAGACCCGCAAGACGTGCGGCCGGATGTGGCGGGCAAGCCTGTCTACCTGGGGCTGATGATGAATGCCGACGGGATTGTGAAGCTGAAACCGCAAAATCTGCTGGTCAACCTGCCGCTGCGCGCTCTGGCTTAAAATAACTGGTTTACCCCATTTCAACCCGGAGCCCTTCATGCCCAAGAAAATCAGAGTCGAAGCCGACATCTGCGCCCCCAAGCCCGTCCCGCCAAACGGCTTCACCACCACCACAGGCAAAGGCCAAAAGGTCAGCCTGGAGCGCGGCAGCTGGACACGCAGCAAAAAGAACCCAGGCAAGCGTCCTAAAAAGGGCGGTTGATGGTTGCCGGCTCAGGCTGGCACATTAAAAAAGCGGCTTTTGAGCCGCTTTTTGTTTTTGGGGCTTTACAAAGCCTGAAAACATCTTTTTCTAGGTGCCTTTTAGGCTTCCAGACCAATGAATACACGCTCAATCAGCTATGAATTAAAGAGCGGTTTGGCGATGTCAACCAAACTTGCGCAGTTGTTTTTAATTCAACCTAAATCCGGCAGTTAGCCAGTCGCCATAAGTTGCTTTGGTGCTATCCAGGGCGGCAATGGCCGGGTGATTTTGGCCACCACATAGTTCAGGAACG
>JANMIH010000034.1:0-2139 GCA_031375685.1 Polaromonas sp.
CCAAACACCACGGTGCTGCGCAGGTTGGTGTATTTGGCGTACAGCTCGACCTGCTGGGCCACCTGCACCGCGAGTTCACGCGTGGGCAGCAGCACCAGCGCCCGCACCGGGTGGCGCGCGGGCGACGTCGATGGGTTTTCGTGTTTCATCATGCGCTGCAGCAACGGCAAGGCAAAGGCAGCGGTCTTGCCGGTGCCGGTTTGCGCGGCGCCCATCACGTCCTTGCCCTGAAGCACAACCGGAATGGCCTGCTCCTGAATCGGCGTCATGGTTTCGTAGCCCATCTCGGCGACGGCGCGGGCTAGCTGGGGTGCCAGGGAAAGATTTGAAAATGAAGAGGTCATGTAAGCTGCTATTGTCGCATTTTGGGCGTTTTGGCGGCCTGGCGGGGCATTGCACGCTGTCTGTAAGCCCGTAGCGGCCTTTTGCAGCCAGGCAACGGCCGTACAAACGCTATTATTTCAGGAGCTGCTTGCGCCGGTATTCATTGGTCAAAATGCCAATTTCATACTTAAAAAAGGCAGTTTTTAGTCGTTTTCAGACGTTTTTGGCTGTAAAAGTGTCGCAAGCCTTCACGCTGCCGTTTTTCAGGCCGACATCAAACCAGCGCTGCCGCTGGGCGCTGCTGCCGTGGGTAAAGCTTTCAGGTACCACCGCCCCGCCGCTGGACCGCGCCAGTGCATCGTCGCCAATCCTGGCGGCGGCGTTCATGGCTTCTTCAACATCACCCTGTTGCAAGATTTGCCGCTGGTTTTGCGCATGGTGCGCCCACACACCGGCAAAGCAGTCAGCCTGCAGCTCCAGCCGGACACTCAGGGCGTTGAATTCGGTTTTGCTGACACGGCCACGCATTTGTTCCATCTTGCCGCTGATGCCCAGCAGGTTTTGAACGTGGTGACCCACTTCATGCGCGATCACGTAGGCCTGCGCAAAATCACCCGGCGCACCCAGACGTTTGGTCAGGGTTTCATAAAACGCCAGGTCGATGTACACCTTCTGGTCAGCCGGGCAGTAAAACGGGCCCATCGCTGCCTGGCCACCACCACAGCCGCCTGTGCTGGTCTGGCCTTTGAACAACACCAGGCGCGGCTCTTGGTAAGTGGCGCCACCTTTGGCAAAAATGTCTTTCCACACGTCTTCGGTGTCGGCCAATACGGTCGATACAAATTTGCCCATGCGGTCATCTGCGGGCACGCCCTTGGCTGGGCTTTGCTGTTGCTGCACCTGGGCAGGCGGGCTGGCGCCGCCCAGTACATTCAATATCGTGATGGGGTTGATGCCAAATATCCAGCCGCCCACGAGTGCCACGACAATCGTGCCAATGCCAATCGTGCGCCCGCCCAGCAAGCCGCCACCGCCGCCTGAGCCACCGCGCCGGTCTTCGACGTTGCTGGATTCCCGGTTGCCTTCCCATTTCATATCGTCTCCAATACAGTTGTAGACCCCATGGTAGATGAATTGATGAAGCAGACCACCCGCCCCAACACTGTGCCCACCGTTTTGTTGACAGGTTTTGACGCCTTTGGCGGCGATGCCATCAACCCCAGCTGGCTGGTGGCGCAGGCACTGGATGGGCAAACCATTGAAGGCCACAAGGTCCTGGCGGCGCAGTTGCCAACCGAATTTGCCGCCTCACGACAACAACTCGCCGCCTTGCTGCGCCTGCACAAACCGGCGCTGGTGGTCTGCCTGGGCCTGGCCGGTGGGCGGGCCGGCTTGTCGCTGGAGCGCATCGCCATCAATGTGCAAGACGCCCGCATCGCCGACAACGCCGGGGCACAGCCGATCGACGTGCCCATCATCAAGTCAGAGGCGGCAGCGTACTTCAGCACCCTGCCCATCAAGGCCATGTTGCAGGCGTTGACGGCGGCAGGCATCCCGTCAGAGGTGTCGCAAACGGCGGGCACGTTTGTTTGCAACCATGTGTTTTATACGCTGATGCATGCCCTGAAAAAGCAGCGCGGCGCGGGCAGGTCACACGGCGGCTTCGTGCATGTGCCGTACTTGCCGGGTATGGGTGTGCCCTGCATGCCGCTCGATGAGATGGTGCGCGGTTTGCGTTTGGCCATCATGTCGGCGCTCAGCACCCAAAAAGACGCATTGCTGGGCGCAGGCGCGTTGAACTGATTTATTTCTCTG
>JANMIH010000068.1:0-2947 GCA_031375685.1 Polaromonas sp.
CACCACCCGAATCCGGTCAACCGTCGGGTTGAAGTCAAACCCAAACTGCGTGCCGTCGAGCCTGACTGAAAACGGCATGCCAACAACAGTGGCTGCGGCCGTGTCTTCATTCAGGGTGTAAAGGCGGCCACTGCTGCCCAATGCGTAGAGCTGGTCTTTGGCAACGCGGTAGTCAATCCCCAGCAGTGTTTCGCCGGCTTGCAGACCCGTGATGTTGAGGGTCGTCAGGATGCGACCGGGTTGGCCTGCGTTGAATTTCAGCAGCTTGTTCGAGGCTGTCACAGCGACCGCTTTTTCAGCGCGCTCCATGCCTTCGGATTCGGTCGTCATGGTTGTGCAGGCGGCCAGGCTGGCGATGGTGAGGATGGCGAGGCTAAATAGTTTGAATGAGTGAGTGTTCATGTGATATCTTTCTGTGAAATAACGGGGATCGTCCACAAGATACGCTCGGTGCCACGAATCAGATTCAGAGAATCACACTTTTTATCTGACTGATCCCGAAACTTCAAGTTGCCGACTATTCGCATCAGTAACTTAACGGAACCCTCTGTCCGCCAGCTCGCGGCACAGCACATCCAGCGGTATGGCAAATACATCGTGACCCAGCGGAATCGACTCTAGCCCCGGATACACCACCAACTTGCGTGAAGGAGTCAAGTCCGCGCACGCTGCATGAAAGCCGCGCTCAACCTTTGGGCTCAGCGAGCGTTTCACTTCTATGGCCCACAAGTCGCCGTTGGGCCAGGCCAGCAGCAAATCAACTTCAGCACCGCCGCTGGTTCGGTAAAAGTAGCCTTGAACGCCGTTTGGTGCGCAGCTCAGCAGGTTATCAATCACAAAGCCTTCCCAGCTTGCGCCCACGACCGGGTGGCCGAGCAGTGTTTCTTTGGTTTCGATGTCGAGCAGGGCATGCACCAACCCACTGTCGCGCAGGTAAACCTTTGGCGATTTAACCAAGCGCTTGCCGATGTTGGTATGCCACGGCATCAGGCGGCGCACTAGCAGCAACGCACACAGCAGGTCGATGTAGCTTTGCGCGGTTTTGGTGTCGACGCCCATGTTACGCGCCAGCTGCGCCACGTTGAGCAGGCCGCTTTGCTGGTGTGCCAGCATGGTCCAAAAGCGCCGCAGCGTGCTAGCGGCGATGCGCGGGCCGAACTGGGGAATGTCACGCTCAAGATAGGTCTGGATAAAGTTTTGCCGCCAACGCAGGCTTCGAGTGTCGCTAGGTGCGGTGTAGCTGTCCGGGAAGCCACCGCGCAGCCACAGCGTGTCTGCTGTGCTGTCGGCGTGGTCTGCATTGGTTTCTAAGATGGTCAGCGGCCCAAGCTCAATGTAGGCGATACGACCGGCGAGCGTCTCACCTGATTGCTGCAACAAGTCCAGCGAGGCCGAACCCAGCAGCAGGTACTGGCCAGCGCGCTTGCCCGCCCGTCTGGCTTGGTCAATCAGCCCACGCAGTACGGGGAACAACCCGGGTGCGCGGTGCACTTCATCAAGAATCACCAATTTATCGAGGTGATCGCTCAAATACAGCTCTGGTTGCTTCAGCTTGGTACGGTCACGCTCAGACTCCAAGTCAAGGTAAATGCTGGGAATAGCCTTAGCAGCTTGTAGCGCGAGCGTGGTTTTGCCGACTTGACGCGGCCCGAGCAGTGCTACCGCTGGCGAATGCTGGAGCTCCTCAGTGAGTTGTGCGAGCAGGTGACGATGAAGTGGGTGAAAGGAAGACATCTATGTAATTATGGAGTTCGGCTCCATTATTTGCAAGGATAAATATCCCTTTTGGGGCTCACGGCCTCAAATCTCCAGGTTATCAATCAGCCTAGTATTGCCCAGCTTGGCTGCACCCAGCACCACCAGCGGCTGGGCGCTCAAGTCGCCCCAGGGTGGCATCAGGTCGGCGCGTCGGCGTACCGTCAGGTAGTCGGGCTTCCAGCCGCGTCGGGCCAGAGCTTGCATGGCTTGGGCTTCCAGCGCTGGCAGCTCTTGCGGGGTGGCGGCTTTGGCGGCGACGCCCAGAGCCTGCAGGGCTTTTGACAGTTCTACCGCCTCCAGCCGCTCGGGGTCTTTTAAATAGCTGTTGCGTGACGACAGGGCCAGGCCGTCGCTGGCTCGCTGCGTTTCACCCGCCAAAATTTCAATCGGCAGTGCAAACTGCTGCACCATGCGGCGCACCACCATGACTTGCTGGTAGTCCTTTTTGCCAAAGGCCGCCACACCGCTGGGCATACCTGCAAAAACACATGAAAAAAGTTTCAACACCACGGTGCTGACGCCGATAAAGAAGCCTGGCCTGAAATGGCCTTCCAATATGTCGCCCAAATCGGTTGCCGGGTGAACCTTGTAGGTTTGCGGTTCGGGGTAGAGCTCTTTTTCACGCGGGGCAAACAGCACGTTGCAGCCTGCGGCTTCCAGCCGCTGGGCATCAGCATCAAGCGTGCGCGGGTAGCTGTCAAAGTCTTCATGCGGCGCAAACTGCAATCGGTTGACAAAGATGCTGGACACCGTCACGTCGCCCAGCGGTTTGGCCTGCTTGACAAGCGCAATGTGCCCGTCATGCAGGTTGCCCATGGTGGGCACGAAAGCGGGACATTTGAAGCTGCTGAGTTTGTCCCTCAGGTCGGCGATGGTGTGGACGATGTGCATGTGTTCCCTTGAATTTTTTACCAGGCTTTTTTACCAAGCGTGCTTGCTGTTGACCGGAAAGCTGCCATTTTTAACCGACGCAACATACGCCTGCATCGCGCCGCGCACACTGCCCGCATCCGTCATAAAGTTGTGCACAAACTTCGGCATTTTGCCAAAGTTCATGCCCAGCATGTCGTGCAGCACCAGCACCTGGCCTGCGCAGCCGTTGCCCGCGCCAATGCCGATAGTGGGGCAGCTTGTCAATGTGGTGGTCAGCGCCGTGGCCAGTACCTCGGGCACCATTTCCAGCACCAGC
>JANMIH010000075.1:0-4070 GCA_031375685.1 Polaromonas sp.
GATGACGCTATGCACCCGATTGCACCGCGCCCAACCTGCCCAGCCGCGTTGATCCGCCTAGCGGGCAGGAGCCCGCGTCGTTGTCCCGCCTTGCTGGGCACGCCGGGCGCGGCACACTCGGGCGCATCCAACTGCTTTTTCAAGGTTAAAAGATGTTGAGGTAATTCCGCGTGCTGAGTTGGGCAGGCCGCGCGTTGATGTGGTGATCACGCCGTCGGGTCTGTACCGCGACTCTTTGCCTACCTTGATGTTGCTGCTTGATAAAGCTGTGAGCGCTGTCAAAGACTTGAACGAGCCAGACAACGCGATTCGTGCCAATGTGCTGCGTACCCGCAAGGCACTTGTTGAGCGTGGCGTTGCCCCAGACCAGGCCGAGCGCATGTCTGCAGTACGCATGTTTACCGCGCCGTCGGGGGATTACGGTACGGGTCTGGATAACGTCATTCGCGCCAGCAATTCATGGAACACCGAGGCTGAAGTGGTGGACGTGTACTTCAATCGGTTTGGTCACTTGTTTGGCCAAGGTTTTTGGGGCGATAGTGGTGGCCCAGTTACCCGATCAAATGACGGTGGTGCCAGTTCGTCACTCGGAATTGATGTTTTCAAACTGGCTTTGAAAGATGTAAAAGCTGTTTTGCATTCGCGCAGCAGCAACCTGTACGGCACGCTGGACAACGACGACGTCTTTCAATTTTTAGGTGGCGCTGCCATGGCTGTGCGGCAAGTCAATGGCACCAGTCCGCAAACACTGTTGGTGAATTTGAACGACCCGGCACGCTACGGTATGGAAACACTCGACAAGTCGATGGGCAGAGAAATGCGTACCCGGTACCTGAACCCGGCGTGGATCAATGCCCAATTTAAAGAAGGCTACGCAGGCGCAAGGTTGATCAGCCAGGTGGTGGACAACCTGTGGGGCTGGCAAGTCACCACGCCCGAGGCGGTTGACAGCGCCAAGTGGCAAGAATTTTTTGAGGTGTACGTGCAGGATAAACATAAGCTGGACGTTAAAAAACAGTTTAAAGACGCTAAAAACACGCTGGCTTTGCAGGCTATGGTTGACCGCATGCTGGTGGCTGTAAACAAAGGCTACTGGAAAGCCCCGGCTGAGGTGGTGGCTGAGTTGAACAAGGTCAATCTTGAATTGATCGCAGAAGCTGGCACGGCCTGCGACCGTGACAGTTGCAGCAGCAAAGCAGTGACCCAACTGGCTGAACAATTAGACAAACTGAAATCAGTCAAAGCCAACGGCGGTTTTGGTTTGGGTGCGTCAACTGCTGGGTTGCCTGCCCCAAGTAGTGCTGCTGCACAGCCCGCAGTTGCAGCTGATCAACCCGAAGCCCAGGCCAAACCAAGCGACATTGTTCGAGGCCAGCAGCTCAAAGAACAATCGCCAGCCGAGCAGGTTATCGAGCAACTGGTGTGGACATATGGCTGGCTGATTCTTCTGGTCATGGCGATGGGCATTGGTTGGCAGGCTTGGCGAACACGGCGTGAAGCGCAGTTGTCTGTTTCTTAATTTTTTAACCTAGGGAGTCACGGCTTGAACGCCTTTGAAAATTTTTTATTTGAGGTATCGAAGCTTTTTTTAACTCCGGTTCTGGTGTTGCTGTGCCTCATGTTTGTGTTTGCGTTTTTCACACTGGGCACATTGCTGCTTGACCTAGTACTGCGTACCCGGCCGGGCAGGGCGCGCCAGCCGCTGGTGCGCTTTAAGCAACGCAACCCGACGGCCAACAACGAGGCCATTGAATTACATCTCCTCAAGCTGCTGGAGCCGCTGCGTATCACCAGTCGGGTAGCACCCATGCTGGGCTTGGTAGCTACGATGATCCCGATGGGGCCGGCGTTGGTTGCGGTGGCCTCGGGTAATTCGCAAGGCATCGCGCAAAACCTAGTGGTGGCTTTTTCGGCGGTGGTGGTGGCACTGCTATCAGCGTCCATCACCTATGTAGTTTTGTCAGTCAGGCGCAGATGGCTACTGGCAGAGCTGAACGACTTGATTCATGTCGTACCCGGCGAGGTGTCGCATGGCTAGCCGCTTGCTGTCCAATATTCTGGACGACGATGATGCCGACGATCCGATATTGAGCGTTGTCAATCTGATTGATGTGTTTTTGGTAGTGATTGCCGTGCTTCTGATTGCTGTGATGGACAACCCGCTTAACCCTTTTACCACGCAAGATGTCGTGGTGATCAAAAACCCGGGCAAGCCGCAAATGGAAATGCTGGTTAAAAAAGGCAATGAGCTGAAGAACTACAAAAGTACCGGCCAGATCGGCGAAGGCCAAGGTCAAAAGGCCGGCACGGCCTATATGCTCAATGACGGCACGATGGTTTACGTGCCGGAAGACAAAGCGCAGAAGTAGCGTTTACCTTTTGCTTCTCTTCAGCTGGCGCACTGCAAGCTCACCGCCTGCAGGGTTTTACCGGTTTTGTCGTCAAACACCACCAAGTTGACCTGCCTGGGGTGGCCGGGTGTGGGGGCAATGCTACTGAACTTTAGCTTTTGTGCGGTGGCCTCGCCCTTGTACTGCCCGGCCTGCACCA
Source organism: Polaromonas sp. (assembly GCA_031375685.1). GTDB lineage: Bacteria > Pseudomonadota > Gammaproteobacteria > Burkholderiales > Burkholderiaceae_C > Polaromonas. Next base: position 2,551 of record JANMIH010000075.1, read on the forward strand.
GTTGGCGAACCACAAAGTCGTGCTTTAAAAACTCGCCTTTGTTCTCGCCCGACAGCACTTTGGAGTTGTGACCGTGCTCGGTAACTGTCCAGTAGGCTGACCAGTTGGCAGCACTGATGGGCGTCACACTGGCTTCAAACTGGTCTGTGCCCAGCTGTTTCAAGGTGATGTTGGCTTTGGCGGGTTCTTTGGCCTCGGGCTTGACTCCCCATCGCGGCCAGTCTTTGCCATCCAGCACAGCTTGCGGGGTGTAAATGCTGCGCAGGTTGTTTCTGGCCGCAATCTCGCGCTGGCGCTGGGTGTAGGCAGGGGCGGCAAAGCGGTCTACCCAGCCAATGTAGTCCCAGTAACCGACGTGAAAGGCCTGCACGACGGCATTGCCGCCTTTCAGCGTTGAGGCCCACTTGTCAGCCGGTGGGCAGGAGCTGCAACCTTCAGACGTGTACAGCTCAACCACCGGGTTAATGGTCGCGCCCGAGGTGATGGAACACTGGTTTTGCTGTGCAAAAGTGCCTGTAGCCCAACAGATAAGGGCGCAAGCAGCTATTGATTTTGAAGCATTAAAACGGGCTGGCTGGCGCATGAAGGACTCCACAAAGTGTTGTAACTCTGTTTTGTCGCGCGGGCTGGCGGCTTCTTACACTTTTTTAAACAGTGCTCAATCGCTCATTGCGCATCAACGCATCGTCGTGCTGGCCCCAGTAGGCGGCATTGCTGTTGTCTGATTGCTCCAGGCGCTGTAGCAAGAGCTTTTCAGTTTTTAACATTCGGCTGTCAATCGCGGCCAGCGTGTCGCTGTCGCGGTTAATGGCCAGCGCCGCTTGCGATTCCATATAACGACGCAAATCAGTAAAGCGCGACGCCTCGGCTTTGTCGGCCAACTCGCGTTGCGCAGTCAACTGCTTGGCGTATTTGCGGTTTTCCATCAGGTTGGTGCTGTGCATATATAGCGCAGTGACCAAAAAAATCAGCATGATCGTCACCACAACAAGCAACATCACCAGCCCCAGCGGCAACTGCATGGTGGTAAAGCCCAGGTTCAAAGTGCTGATGCGGGTGAACTCTTCAATGTTCAAGACGGTAAAGCCGGTAATCAACAGGATGCTGACAATTAAAAACAGGATTTTTGTGCGCATGCTGCCTCCAGCGAATGTTGGTTTTTGATAATGCAATTGTTCAGGCAAATCAGTTTTTTTGCTGTGGGACAATGCCCAGCCGCAGCGTCAGTTGGCGCATCTGCAGCGCAAAAAATTACATCTCAATGCATTCCATCATTCACCAAATCGCGCTAGAAATCAAAGTACAAGACCACCAGGTCAAAACCGCCGTAGAACTGCTGGACGGCGGCGCAACAGTCCCCTTTATTGCCAGGTACCGCAAGGAAGCAACCGGCGGGTTGGACGACATTCAACTGCGTGAGCTGGAATACCGCCTGGGCTACCTGCGCGAGTTGACCGAGCGGCGCGAAGCCATTTTGAAAAGCATAGACGAGCAGGGCAAACTCACACCCGATCTGCACG
>JANMIH010000104.1:0-2182 GCA_031375685.1 Polaromonas sp.
ACAGCGAGATTCATCAGACACTGCTCAATCTGGCTGGCATCGGCGGCGCGCAAGTTAACTTTGGTGTCTTTTAAGTAAATTTCAAAGGTGTTGGACTGCTCCACCACCTGAAAACCGGGCAGCGCAATTGCTTCGGGCTTAAGCAAATCCAGCTCCACGGCTTCGAGCACCGCCTCACGCTCCAGCGGCCATAACTGGCCTTGTGGCGTGCTGCGGTAGCCCAGCGTGGGGATGGGCGCAAAGCGCTCACCGCGTGATGCAGGCGCGGCCTGGGCAGCCACCAGCGCGTTGTGCTGCGCCACCTTGGCTTGTACCTGCTCCTGCTTTTTGGCACCACGCACCTGGGCTACCAGCAGCGCCTCCATCTCTAAATTGATGTGGCCTGTGACGACCAGGTTTTGCTCACCTGCAATCTGCGCGACCTCTACCCCAGCGGCCTGGCGCAGTTCGTCGGGAGGCGCAGCAGCTATAAAATTAGTAGCTACTTGCGCCCGATTTGATTGGTCTAAAGCCTCATTTGATGGGTTGAATTGATCAAAAAGCGGCAAACTGGACTGCTGCACCACCATCGACGCCACATCCAGCGCTTCAAAACCCATGTTATTGATCAGCCGGTCGGCCAGCTCATGCGCAGCGGTTGAAAACTTGGCCTCACACACGTGTGCATAAGCCCGGTTCAGCGCGTCCCGCCCACGCGGGCTGGCGTACGGCATGCGCAGCACGCGCCCCAGCAGTTGCTCCACCGCAGTGGCGCTAGACAGCTTTTGCAGCGAGCACAGCACGTAGGCAAACGGGCAGTCCCAGCCTTCACGCAGGGCCTGCACGGTAATGACAAAGCGCACCGTGCTGTCGCGTGATGACAAATCTAGCCCTTCCGGCTCGTTGCGTTTCCCGGTCGCCTCTTTGATTTGACCAGCAGGAATATGCAATTCATCTTCCAGATGCTTGCGCAGCGCCTCGGGCGGCACTTCATCATTTTCATTCTGCGCCTGAAACAGCACAATCGGCCGCACGTAACCATTGCCCGCCGCTTCGTCTTTCAGTGCCTCGCCTTCCAGCGCACGCTGGCTTTGCACGGCGGCAAATACCGCTTGCTGCCAGCCCTGCGGGTGCTCGGCCAGCGCAATTGGCAGCTTGATCATGCTTTCCGCCGCCAGCTCCTGGGCACTCACGTGGTACAGCACATTGGTTTTGCTGGGGATGGGCGTGGCCGTCAGTTCCAGAATCGCGCTGGGGTTCAGGCGCTTTAAGGCGGTAAAGCTTTTATCGGTTTTGGTGTTGTGCGCCTCGTCAACAATCAAAAGCGGCTCATGCAGCGCCAGCCAGTTGGCCAGGCTCCAGCGGGGTTGGTTAATAAACCCAGCCAGCACGCCCGTCTTATCGTTCGCTGCTTCGTCAGCCGTGACCAGCGCATCAGGCAAGCCGTGCAGCACCCGTAAACGCTGTTCGTCACAGCCTTTAAAGTGCCGCTCAAAGCTTTCAGAAAAGCTGTACACATTGCGTTTGTCGGTGTCGTCCACCCGAAAGCTCTGAATGGTGGCCACCACCACCACCGCGCGCTGGCCCCAGTCTGGCGGTGCGATATTGGCTAAATCTTCCAGCACACACACCCGCACGCCGCTGCCGTAACTCGCCTCCAGCGCCTCGCGGTACGGGTGGCCAGCGGTTTGCAGCGCTTTGAGCGTCTGGCTGCGAATCGTGTCGCTCGGCACCAGCCACACCGCCACCGGTGCATCGGTAGCGCGCCATTCCTGCGCCAGCACATTCACCGCATGCGCCGCCAGCAGCGTTTTGCCGCCGCCCGTGGGGATGCGCAGGCAAATGCAAGGCACCTGGCCAAAAGGGTCAGCGTTGTAGGGCCGCCCCACCGCCTCGCCGAACGCCATAGCTGCGCCTTTGAGCTGGGCTGAGCGGGCGAAAGCTCTTAGCGCGTCTAGGGCGGCTTGTTGGTAGGACTTGAGGGTTAGGGTGGTCATTTGTTTTGCGGAATCACTAGTGTCCGGTGAACGCAGTCCGGTGTCGGCAAGAAGCCAATAGCCACGCGGGGTATCTGGCGTTTTTATTTGGTGCCGATTTGAATTTCGACACCGCTTTTGTGAGTAGTTTCCCCATATTGACTTTTTTGGGGATTTCTCGTGAATCTTGGCAAGACACTTTTCGCCCAGCTGATGGAGTTCGTGCC
>JANMIH010000080.1:0-4558 GCA_031375685.1 Polaromonas sp.
CTGTGGCGCGGTGATGCGAAGGGCTTGCGGCTTGGCCGCGCCAGCGGCTTGCCAAGTGATGCCCAGTTGCGCATCAAGCTGGCCACCCAGGGCGGGCAACAAAAACTGCCCCACGTATTTGGCCGCCATGTTGAGCGGCCAGGCGGCAACGGTGGTGCTGGCACTTAGCGTTTGATCAGTCGCTGTGCCGTTGAAGCTAAGCGTTGCAGGAACAGTGGCTGAGGCGGCCAGCGCCATCGAGCCACTCACGGCCAGCGCCACTGAGCCCCTGAATTCCAGCGGCGCATCAGGCGCAAAAGGCATGGCGATTTTGGAGGCGTCCAGCGTGACAGCGCCCAGTTTGACCTGCGCAGGCTTGGCCAGCGTTTCGTCCAGCCAGTTCACAGTGCCGCCTCGCACGGCGATGCTGGCAATGTCTACTTTCCATGGCGTTTGAGCTGCTACAGGCGGATTGGATGCCGTTTTGGCCTCATTTTGAGCATCATTTTAGCCTTTATCGCCCTGAATACGGGCGTAACCAGCTCCTGATTTAGTAGCGTCCATTTCAGCTGCAGGCAGCAGATTCAAGCGCCCCGCCCGGTCACGGCTGATGTTCAAAGCCGGATTCGTCAATTCAATGCTTGAGAGCTTGACCGATTGAGCGAGCGGCCGCACGTCATCCATCACGACCCTCAATTGGTCAAAACCCAGCAAATCGTTGCCGGGCTTGTCCAGCAAGCGCACCTTGTCAGCCGTCACAACCCCCGACACCCTGACCACTGTGCCCGGGTTTTGCTCAAACTCGACTTTGGCATCTGCGTTGATCACCGCGCCTGCCAGCTTGTACGGCAAGCTGGCGGGCAGGTAGCCCAAATACGGTGCCAGATCAAAGTTGCTGAGCCTGAAGGTGGCTTGCGTCTTGTGGGTTTGCGCAAACGGCGTGCCCTCGGCGGCAGAGTCAAAGTTGCTCCCGCCCAGCTTGAAGGCCAGGCGCGGCGAGGTCTTCACCTCGCGTTTGGACTGCAAATTGCTCAAAAAAGGCACAGAAAGATTCAATGCCGTCAACTCGTGGGTTTTGCCTACAGCCTTGTCAGCAAAACTGACCTGCCCGCTGCTCAGGCTCAGGTTGTAGAGCGCAAAACGTGTGGGGTCAGCAGGTTTGGCATCAGGCGGGGTTTTGAGTTTTTCAAGAATGTCGTCAATGTCATAACGCCCATCGCCCAGGTGCGTCAATGACACTTCAGGCGAGTCCACCACCACGGCATCCACCACCGGGGCCAGTCGCAGCAGCGACTCAAGCTCTGCATCTATATAGATGCGGGCAATGCTGAGCTGGGCATCAGGCGAGTCTTGCCTGGCAATTTTCAGGTCATTGACCGCCAATTCCAGAGACCAGGGTTTGAAGTCAATGCCGCCAACAGTGACCGCACGGCCCAGCTTGGCAGAGGCCAACTTTTCAATTTGCGACTTGGCAATGACGGGCACCAGCGCCCAGGCCAAAGCCCAAAAAATGAGCAAGCCACCCAGCGCCAGCAGCGCGCGCCGCCGCCACTTGGGGGATTGAGCCACTGCGCCAGCCCTGGCTGACCAATCGAGGAGTTTGCTTGTCATGGCCAAGGTTTAGCTTTAGGGCACGCAATTGGGCATAAAAAAACCCCGACAAGTCAAGCCCGTCGGGGTTGGCAGCTAGCATAAATGCTCATGCTGCCGGGATTCGCTTGACGGGGATGAATCGCCCTACAAGCGCAGAAAGCAAGTGATTGCCTTCAGGGTTTGCCAGGATTGGTTACCTGACGATGCCCGATTGACTCGGACACCTGGAGACTACGCCCGGTGCGCAGGCGGCACAAGACAATCTTTTCAATCACACCACCCGCTGTGATTGCACAAAAATGTGATGATTCCCACGGTCAGCCTGCTTTGCCAAAGCATGTATAAAGTAACAGTGGCTTAGAGTAATCCCTCAAAAAACACGTGTAACTGCTTGATTTAGCGAGTTTTGGCTGGGAATCTCCTAGTTAAAGCGGCAAAATGATATAAAGAATCAATTCATTATTATTATTGACAGGTTATTAAACACGCTTTTAAAATCCGCCCAGCTTTAAAAACCAGGGGACAACCCGAATCTCTTGATCATCATCAACCAAGTGTTGAGTTGATTCAACCGGGTCAACATCCGACTACGCCACCTGCCCCATGGGCCAGGTCAGCGGGGATGGCGACTCAAATCCACGCCAGCGGCCTGAAAACCCGCAGACGTACGACAAGGAGTGCTATGACGACAGCCGTATTTTCAACGCTAAGGCAATCTGCCAAAAGGCAACTTGGCAACGCGCGCAGCAGCGCCGCCAATGTGGCCCAAGACATTGCCCAGGGCTTTTTTGACATTACCCACAACAGTTTTGCGTTGCTGGGCCTGGGCTTGGTGTTTGCCATCATCACCCTGACGGCCCGGCCAGACCTGCGCCTGGCAGGTGAAGCAAAGCTCATCACCTGGCTGCAAGAGCGGCAGGAACTCGCCATTGGCTTTACCGAGCCAGAAGCCATCGACCGTGCCACAGCCGCAGAACCCAAAGACCTGCCCAAGCAGCAGGCGGCGTTGGCTTTTTGGTTGGCGCGCAAGTACGGCGTGGCACCTGAGCCATTGAGCGTACTGGTGTCTGAAGCCTTTGAGATTGGTGCCAAAACCAAGCTGGACCCCACGCTGATCCTGGCCATCATGGCCATCGAGTCGGGTTTTAACCCGTTTGCCCAGAGCCCGGTGGGCGCGCAGGGCCTGATGCAGGTGATGACAAAAGTCCACACCGACAAGTATGAAAACTTTGGCGGCAAACTGGCCGCATTTGACCCGGTCACCAATTTGCGTGTGGGCGTGAAGGTTTTGCAAGAATGCATTCAACGCGCCGGCTCGATTGAGGGCGGCTTAAAGTTTTATGTGGGTGCCGCCAATTTGCCGGACGACGGCGGCTACGCCAGCAAAGTCATGGCCGAGCACGCCCGGCTGCTGGCCGTGGTGGGCGGCAAGAGCGCGCCGCAACCCGTGCGCACCATGCCCGTCAAGCTGGCGCCTGTTGAGGACGACGCCAAACCCACTGAAAACATCGCCGCGCTGATCTCCTGACCAAGCGCGCTACCGCATGGCTGCGGTACACTCAAATCGTGCGCAACTGGCGATAGGCCGGATGACCTTTGGGTCAATCTGGCTGACGTGGGACACCACTGGGAAGCGCACCGCTAGAGCTGGCATCAACTGGTTTTAACGTTCAGCCGTTCGCCTGGGCAGCCCTTGTTTCATTCGATTCTTCTAATGAAAGCAGGGATCACGTCTTTAAAGGACTGCCACCATGTACCACCGCAATATTCTGGTTGAACAAGCCGACCCCGAAATTTTTGCCGCCATCCAGGCTGAGAACGCCAGGCAAGAGCAACACATCGAGCTGATTGCCAGCGAAAACTACGCCTCGCCTGCAGTCATGGCGGCGCAGGGCTCACAACTGACCAACAAGTATGCCGAAGGCTACCCCGGCAAGCGCTATTACGGCGGCTGCGAGTTTGTGGACATTGCTGAGCAACTGGCCATTGACCGGCTCAAAAAGCTTTACGGCGCAGATGCCGCCAATGTACAGCCGCACTGCGGCGCATCGGCCAACCAGGCGGTGTTTCTGGCGTTTTTAAAGCCCGGCGACACCATCATGGGCATGAGTCTGGCCGAAGGCGGGCATTTGACCCACGGCATGCCGCTTAATTTGAGTGGCAAGTGGTTCAACGTGGTGTCGTATGGCCTGAACGCCCAAGAAGAAATTGACTACGACGAGATGGAGCGCAAGGCCCATGAGAGCAAACCCAAGCTGATCATTGCGGGTGCGTCAGCGTACAGCCTGCACATCGACTTTGAGCGCTTTGCCAAAGTGGCCAAGGCCGTTGGCGCGATTTTTATGGTGGACATGGCCCACTATTCGGGCCTGATTGCTGGCGGCGTCTACCCCAACCCGGTGCCGCATGCCGACATCGTCACGTCCACCACCCACAAGAGCCTGCGCGGCCCACGTGGCGGCATCATTTTGATGAAGGCCGAACACGAAAAAGCCATCAACAGCGCTGTGTTCCCCGGCTTGCAGGGCGGCCCGCTGATGCACGTGATTGCCGCCAAGGCGATTGCGTTTAAAGAAGCGCTGGAGCCGAGCTTTAAAGACTACCAGACGCAAATCCTGAAAAACGCGGTGGTGATGGCTGAAACACTGGTGCAGCGCGGCTTGCGCATCGTCAGTGGCCGCACCCAGAGCCACCTGATGCTGGTTGACCTGCGCAGCAAAAACATCACCGGCAAAGAAGCCGAAGCCGTGCTGGGCAGCGCCCACATGACGATCAACAAAAACGCCATCCCCAAGGACCCTGAAAAGCCCATGGTCACCAGCGGCGTGCGCATTGGCACCCCGGCCATGACGACCCGCGGTTTTAAAGAAGAAGAAGCCCGCATGACAGCCAACCTGATCGCCGACGTGCTGGACAACCCGCGCGACGCCTCTAATATAGAAGCCGTCATCGCCAAGGTGCATGCGCTGACGAGCCGATTCCCCGC
>JANMIH010000343.1:0-5542 GCA_031375685.1 Polaromonas sp.
TTTTCAACATGAGTGCCACACTCCCTATTCCAGCCAGCCACGCACCACAAAGAGTCTGGTCAGCTTCAAAAGCGACGCTCTACAACGACAAAATTGTTCGGCAATTCAGTATCATGGCGGTCGTGTAGGGCGTTGTCAGCATGCTGGTGGGTGTTTTCATTGCCGCGCAAATGGCATGGCCCGAGTTGAACTTTGGTATCTCGTGGCTCTCGTTTGGGCGGCTTCGCCCACTGCATACGAATGCCGCGATTTTCGCGTTTGGTGGTTGCGCGTTGTTCGCGACCAGCTACTACGTTGTGCAGCGCACTTGCCAAACACGCATCATTTCTGACAAGCTCGCTGCATTTCACTTTTGGGGCTGGCAGGCGGTGATTGTGGCAGCGGCTATTTCACTGCCGATGGGTTATACGCGCGGCAAAGAATACGCTGAGCTGGAGTGGCCTATTGCCTTGTTGATCGCGGTGACTTGGGTGGCTTACGCTATCGTCTTTTTCGGCACTATTGGCATTCGAAAAGTACGCCACATTTACGTCGCCAACTGGTTTTATGGCGCTTTTATCATTGCTGTGGCCATGCTGCATATTGTGAATGCTGCGGTCATGCCAGCGGGGTGGATGAAGTCATACTCGGTTTATGCTGGCGTACAAGACGCCATGATCCAGTGGTGGTACGGTCACAACGCGGTAGGTTTCTTCTTGACTGCAGGCTTTTTGGGCATCGTCTACTACTTCATTCCCAAGCAGGCTGAGCGGCCGGTGTACTCCTACCGCTTGTCTATTGTGCATTTCTGGGCGCTTATCTTTACTTATATGTGGGCGGGCCCGCACCACCTGCATTACACCGCGCTACCTGATTGGACCCAGTCTCTGGGAATGGTTTTTTCCCTCATTTTGCTGGCACCAAGCTGGGGCGGCATGATCAATGGCGTGATGACACTGTCCGGGGCCTGGCACAAGCTGCGTGATGACCCGATCATCCGATTCATGATTGTGGCTCTGTCTTTCTATGGCATTTCGACTTTTGAAGGGCCCATGCTGTCGATCAAGACCGTCAATGCACTGTCGCACTACACCGACTGGAATATTGCACACGTACACGGCGGAACGCTCGGCTGGGTTGGTTTTATTTCAATGGGAGCCTTGTACTTTTTAATTCCGCGCATGTTTGGGCAAACAAAAATGCACAGCATCCGGGCCATTGAAGTCCATTTCTGGATTGCAACATTCGGTATCGTGCTTTACATCGCTTCCATGTGGATTGCAGGGGTGATGCAGGGTTTGATGTGGCGCGCCATTAATCCAGATGGTTCCTTAACCTACACATTTGTTGAGGGCGTGAAGGCTACCTATCCGTTTTACGTGGTCCGGCTTTTGGGTGGGGTTTTGTATTTAAGCGGTATGTTGGTGATGGCCTGGAACGTGTTCATGACGGTGCGCGCCGGAAAACCGGTGGATGCGCCAGTTCCTGCAACCCTATCCCACGCCTAAGGAGACAGATATGGCATTTACACACGAAAAAGTTGAAACCAACAACACACTGATGATTGTGTTGATATTGATAGTGCTTGCAGTAGGCGGCCTGGTTGAAATTGTGCTGCTATTTTTTCAAAAATCGACCACACAACCGATCAAAGGCATCGTGCCTGATTCCGCACTCAAGGTGGTAGGCCGTGACATTTATGTGCGCGAAGGTTGCTATAACTGTCACTCTCAAATGATCCGTCCGCTGGTAGCCGAAACTCTGCGTTATGGTCACCATTCCGTCGCGGGTGAGTTTGTGTATGACCATCCATTTCAGTGGGGCAGCAAACGCACCGGGCCTGATCTGCATCGAATTGGTGGCAAATACAGCGACGAGTGGCAGCGTCTGCACCTGATTGCGCCGCGTGATCTGGTGCCAGAGTCAATCATGCCTGCTTATCCGTGGCTAGAAAAAGCACCCGCAAACTATAAAACCATTCAGGCTCACATGACGGCTTTGCGAAGAGTCGGCGTGCCTTACACCGATGCTCAGATTGCTGGCGCACCCGATGAGGTCAAAGGCAAGACTGAGCTGGACGCCCTGGTGGCCTATCTGCAAGGCTTGGGTCTGGCTTTAAAGTAATCAGGAATAACCATGAACTTTAACGTGGACATCAATACACTTCGCAGCCTGGTTACTACCGCAGGTTTCATACTTTTTCTCGGAATCATGGTGTGGGCCTACAAGCCTTCACGCAAAGCCGATTTTGAAGAGGCTGCAGATTTACCATTCGCAAATGACAGGGAGTCAAAGCATGAGTGATTTCGTCACTGGATTCTGGTCGTGGTACGTAGCCGCGATCAGCCTTGTTTCAATACTCGCTTGCGGCTTGCTGTTGTATGTAGCGGGCAAAACGGAAGTGCCCAAGCACGATGGGAAGGTGACGGACAACACTACTGGCCATGTTTGGGATGAGGATCTCCGCGAACTTAACAACCCTTTGCCGCGCTGGTGGCTATGGCTGTTTATCCTGACCATCATTTTTTCGTTGGTTTACCTGGTGGTGTTTCCGGGTCTGGGAAGCTATAAAGGAATGGTGAATTGGTCTGCCAAGAGCGAGCACCAACAAGATGTGTCCCAAATGCGGGAGAGCGTCGCGCCGTTGTACGCCGCATTTGCTGCACAAACTGTGGAGGCACTTGCCAACGATAAGCGCGCCATGGCGGCGGGTGAGCGCCTGTTTATGAATAACTGCTCTCAGTGCCACGGTTCAGACGGTGCTGGCAGCAAGGGATTTCCCAATTTGACAAACGCCAATTCGGCTTGGCTTGGCGAACGGGGCGAAGCTCACATCGTGGCAACCATCACCAATGGACGAGTTGGCATGATGCCGCCGATGGCCGCAGCTTTAGGGGGTGACGCCGGCGTCAGCAATGTTGCTCAGTATGTCTTGTCTTTGTCAGGAAGTCCGCACGACGCTGTCAAGGCATCGAACGGAAAAGCACAATTTGCAACCTGCGCAGCCTGCCACGGTGCCGATGGCAAGGGCATCAAAGCGCTGGGTGCTCCGAATTTGACAGACAACTACTGGTTATACGGCTGGGGCGAGGCAGCGATTGTGAGCGCCATACAAAACGGTAAGAACAACGTGATGCCGCCCCAGTCCCCCAAGCTGTCTGCTGAGCAAATCCGTGTGGTAGCAGCCTACGTATTAAGCCTTTCTAAAACCACCATTGCGGCCGCCGCACCTAAACAGTAGCAGCCTGAGAAACCGTGGATAACACCGCCCAGCCGACAGCAGAGCCCCGAAGAGTTATTCCCATCGCTGTGGATGATTCTTCGAGTGTCGCGTCGCTTTATCAGTCTGACGCCAAAATTTATGCACGCAGCGTGTCCGGCTGGTTTAATTACTGGCGCTGGGCGCTGGTGTTTGCCACGCAGTTGGTGTTTTACGGCTTGCCATGGCTGTCGATCAATGACCGTCAGGCCATGCTCTTCGACCTGGCATCGCGACGCTTCTACATTTTCAACCTGGTGCTGTATCCACAAGACCTGATTTACCTGACGGGCTTGCTGGTCATCAGTGCCCTGTCACTTTTTTTGTTTACAGCAGTGGCCGGGCGTCTTTGGTGCGGTTACGCCTGCCCGCAAACTGTTTACACCGAAATTTTCATGTGGGTCGAACGCAAAATAGAGGGCGATCGCAATGCCCGCATGCGACTCGACAAGTCACCGTGGGGCTTCAATAAAGTCGCGCGCAAAAGCGCAAAACAATTCATTTGGGTTGCGATTGGTCTGTGGACAGGTTTCACGTTTGTGGGTTATTTCACGCCGATCAGAGAACTCGCGATTGGCGTGACTCAATTTGCGCTCGGGCCTTGGGAGTTATTTTGGGTGCTGTTCTATGGCTTTGCGACTTACGGCAACGCGGGCTGGATGCGCGAACAGGTGTGTAAATACATGTGCCCGTATGCACGATTTCAAAGCGCCATGTTTGACCGTGACACGCTTGTAGTGGCCTACGATGTTGCACGAGGCGAGGGCCGTGGTGTGCGCCCCCGCAGTGACACACCCGACCAGTACCATGCCAAAGGGCTGGGCGACTGCATTGACTGTGGTTTATGCGTACAAGTTTGTCCAACAGGTATTGATATACGCAACGGTTTGCAGTACGAGTGCATCAGCTGCTCTGCTTGCATTGATGTCTGCAACGGGGTGATGGACAAAATGCATTACCCGCGTGGATTGATCCGGTACAGCACAGAAAGCGGATTAGCCCAAAATTTGAGCTCGGTGCAAATGTTAAAACGGGTGTTCAGACCCCGCGTGCTGGTTTACATCGCCGTGCTGACCGCTGTCACCACCGGGCTGTTGTGGAGCCTGTTGATTCGAAGTGACTTCAAGGTTGACGTCGAGCGCGACCGTGGCTCCATTGCGCGCATGGTGGGGCAGGGCATGACTGAAAACGTTTATCGCATGCAAATCATGAACGCCACAGAACAGATGCAAAGCTATGTCGTTCACATCAAGGGACTTGAAGGCGCGCAAATTTTGCCTGATATGGCGGTAGCCATTGATCCTGCGAGCTCCCGTTGGCTGCCTGTGCGCGTGCAAGTTCCTCCTGGACTGTCCTCCGGCTCACATCCCATTGACTTTGTTATATCTTCCCAAGTCGATCCTGCCAAGACAGTGGTTGTGAAATCAGTTTTTTTAGTCCCCCGATAACTGAATTTCTGACCACTTTTATAAGTCCTGAATCATGAGCAACCTCGCTAAACTCAACCCTTCGACAACCAATGTACGCCCGTGGTACAAGGAGTTTTATGTCTGGATGGTGATTGCCGGACCCGTGTCGGCGGTACTGGCCTGCGCTGTGACAGCGGTCTACATCTTTCAGGGGCCAGATGCCGTGGTGTCTGAGAATTACTACAAGGAAGGCCTTGCCTTGGAAAAGGAAGTGGGCCAAGCGCAGCCAGCCATGCAGCCCGCCAAAACCGGCCGTAATCACAGCGCGACAGGAGGCGTTAATCATGACAAACCTTGACCTGCAAAAGTCTCGCGGCGTCAAACGTTGGGTGCTGATATCCTGGCCAGCCTTTCTTGCAGCCTGTTTGCTTGAAGCGCTGGTCTTCGCTGCGGTAGATCCAAGCGAAGTGCACTGGCCAGGCCAGTCTTTCGAGCCCTCTCGCCAGGGGATTTACACGGCTGCGTTCTTCTGTTTTTGGCTGATTTCCATGGCCTGCAGCAGCATGGTGTTATGGCTGAGCAAACCGCCACGCGACATCAACGACACAGCTCGTGGCTGACGATACACCCGAGCGCTTTTGAATCTCGAATGTGGATCTGTCGCTGATTGACCGTGATCAGACCATCCTCGGCAAATTTTGAGAAGGTGCTGACGGTTTCCAGGCTCAGCCCAAGATAGCTACCGATTTCTTCGCGTGTCATGCGCAAAATCAGGTCAGAGCTTGAAAACCCTCGCACTTGCAGGCGATGCTGCAGATTAAGTAAAAATGCTGCCAGTCGTTCGTCGGCTTTCATGTTGCCCAACAAAAGCATCACGCCTTGATCGCGCACAATC
>JANMIH010000369.1:0-1679 GCA_031375685.1 Polaromonas sp.
ACCACTGCCGCAATCACCAGTGCATCAATTGGCCAGCCCGCAAAACCTTCGGCACCCCAAGCTACCCCTGCTATGACAATAGCGGCCAATAAAAGATAGATCAGGGGGCTTTGAAACTGCTCCAGAACCCGCCGCCATTTGGGCACACTCGCCTCTGGCACGAGTTCATTGCGGCCATAGGCAGCTAACCTGACAGACGCCTCTTGCGTTGACAGGCCTTCGGCGGTATCGGTTTTGACTGCACGCAGTACTGCATCCAAAGACTGGACTGACCAGTCGTCTTGAAGGGGCAACCGACTCATTGACTCATGCTGACTGCCGAAATCAAGTGCTGTTGACTTTATGCATTAAATTACTTCACAAGTAGGACGGGAATATCGCTATCGGACACGACACGCTGCGCAATGCTACCTATCAACGTTCTGCCAATCAAACCGTGACCGCGTGTGCCCATCACGATCAAATGTGACTTTTCTTTTGCTGCGGCTTTCAGAATCTCATCAACAGGATGACCGACAACGCTGACGCAGCGGTAGTTCAGTGCATGTTTGTCCAAAAATTTCTTGATGGGGTTGAGAACCTTGTCACCTTCCTCGCGGTGGTATGCGGCAATCTCGGCAGACCCAAGCATCGCTCTAACTCTCCCTGGGACCTGCAACTGGACGTTCAGAACAAGCAATTCATCGTTATCGCTGACCAGGCTCTCGTGGGTAACCAGAAAAGCCAGGGCTTTCTTGGTGTACTTGCTACCGTCTGCTGCCAATAAAACTTTCATTTTTAGTCCTTCAGGTTGTGATTACCAAATACCGATACACCATTTGGCCGTTCAATTTTGCATCAGGTGCAGCATTCATGATTGATGATGTCACTTGACAAGCAAGACCGGTATGGTGCTTTTAGCAACAACCTTTTGAGCCACGCTGCCCATAATCGCACGACCCATCAGATCCCGTCCGTGGGTACCCATCAGAATGAGATGAACGTGCTCGCTCTCAGCCAGATCGTTGATTTCTGTAGCAATTGAGCCGATAACGCTCACACAGCGGTATTTGAACGAATGCTTGTCTAAAAACTTTCTGACGGGCGCAAACACCTTTTCAGCTTCTGCTTCTTGCAGCACAAGCGCCTTTTCAACGCTGATGGCAGCAGTCAGTATCGTCGGCAGAAGCGTCTGAACATTTACAATCAGAAGCTCATCTTGCGCGCCTAAAAACTGCTTGTGCTCGGCCATGTAAACCAGCGCCTTTTTCGTGAATTCGCTGCCGTCTGCTGCCAGTAAAACTTTCATCTGTATCTCCTTGGGTTATCTCAAGACCAATACCGGTATGTGCGAATGCGTCAGGACATGCATGGTCTCGCTACCCATCAGCAGGCGCTTCATGCCACGTCTGCCATGGGATGCCATCACGATCAAGTCGCACTTGTGTTTTTTGGCGGCATTGATGATCGCTTCTGCTGTGAAGTCGGATGACACAGTGACGGCTTTGGCCTTGATACCTTCCGCCTCAGCCGTATTTTTGACTTTTTCAGCCACTGCCATGGCAGCGTCCGCCCATTGTTTTTCAACCTGTGCAACGTTGTCTGCCGGTATGGACATGCCGCCTTCAAAGTAGCTGACCGGGTAGCGCGGCACAACCTTCAGAGCCACAATACTGGCCCCCGTCAATGCGGCTAGCGCC
>JANMIH010000400.1:0-4914 GCA_031375685.1 Polaromonas sp.
CATCGAGCTCTTTGTCCTCGCTCACAACGAGAATCCTAAGCCCTTCGTCTGGACCGCAAGTGCTCGCGACATTCTGGAGAAAGTCATTCGCGCCAAGGTCAGACTAAAAACAGTTCAAACAGAGTGAAACACTACACTAGCAAGCCATGTGGATAACTCAGAGCCTGCACAACCCGAGCTGTCAATTGACTGCGACCGTCAAGTCAATTTGATTGAAAATACCCAAGAGGTCAAGAACCTTTAAACAGTCCGTGGAAACGGGGCAAGTCCAATTTTCAGAATAGCCACACAAGTTTTGACTGCAACATGGAACTCCAAATGACCGATAAACCCGGCGGTGGAGTAGGGCAGAGCGCCAAAGACCTGAAAGCTGGCAAAGTCATCACCAACTACGAGGAGTGGTATGCGTCGGTCAAGTCGTGCATGAAGCACATTCCTATGAGCTATGGCGGTGACGACAAGCAGCGTGCCGCGTTGGTCAGGGACGTGCTGGAATTCATCCGAACCAAGTAGCCTGCTCAGACGCTGCTGGACGGCAGTGCATTTTGCTGCTGAATTTCAAGCGTGTTGAGGTGTGGGAAAATATCGTCAATAAAGCAACCAGCTTGCACCATGCGACTGGTTGCGGTTTTGACGGTAGCCATGACGGTAAGGCCGTTTTCCCATACAAAGCGCCATGTGCAAAAAACACCATCACCGTACATTGCCGTCCAGTTCATCAAATCGGTTGACAATTGAGTGGGAGTGATGCGCAAAAACGCCCACGCGTCGTCGGCATTGACATATCGACCGCGACTGGTTTGACCCACGCGGGCTGGTTTTTTTGTCGGCCGTCTTATATGGCGTGGCCTTGCGCTGGATCAATTTGCCACAGCTGCAATTGACGCAACATCTGAGCACCTGAAGGAAATGATCGCGTTGTTTAACTGAAGGCTTCAAATGAACCTGCAATTTCTGGGCGGAGCGGGCACTGTCACGGGCTCCAAAACACTGGTTACCGAAGGTGGTCGGCAATTGCTGGTGGATTGTGGCTTGTTCCAGGGCTATAAAAACCTGCGACTGCTGAACTGGGAGGCCTTGCCATTTGATGCGAGAAAGCTCGACGCCGTGGTGCTCACCCATGCCCACCTCGATCATTCAGGCGCTTTGCCTTTGCTGGTCAAACAAGGTTACAAAGGCCCGATTTTTGCCACGCCGTCGACCATCGATGTCTGCCGGATCCTCCTGCCGGACAGTGCAAGACTCCAGGAGGAAGACGCAGAGTACAACAACCGGCACCAGCGCTCGAAGCATAAAACGGCTTTGCCTTTGTACACGTTAGAAGACGCAGACCGCGCGCTTGGGCAACTTGTACCCATCCCCTTTGAAGAGCAGATCGACGCAGCAGGGTTTCGCATTCGGCTGCGCCCTGCGGGCCATATCGTGGGTGCCTCTTCTGTCGAGCTGGCAACTGACACCACCACGCTGCTTTTTTCAGGGGACCTGGGTCGCCCGGACGACCCCATCATGAGGCCACCCAGCCCGATTGCACGCGCCGATTATGTGGTGCTGGAGTCGACGTATGGCAACCGGCTGCATGATGCACAGGATATCCAGGGGGTCCTGGGCGAGATCGTCAATCGGACAACCTCGCGTGGCGGCATTGTGTTGATACCCGCCTTTGCAGTCGGGCGCGCCCAGGAGGTGCTGTATGCGATTTACCGCCTGAAAAAACAGGGCGACATTCCCGATGTGCCGGTTTATCTGAACAGTCCCATGGCCATTGATATGACCGAGATTTATCAACGCTATCGCAGCGAGCACCGCCTGTCGATTGACGAGTGCAAGGGGATGGGCCATGTTGCCAAAATGGTGACCACCGTTGAAGACTCACGCCATCTGGTGGCTCAGCGAAAGCCCGCCATCATTGTTTCGGCCAGTGGCATGGCCACCGGTGGGCGGGTGTTGCACCACCTCCAGGCCCTGGCACCTGACGCGCGCAACACCATCGTGTTTGCAGGCTTTCAGGCGGGTGGTACGCGCGGTGGGCGCATGGTAGCGGGCGAACGCAGCATCCGAATCTTTGGAGAGCCAGTCGCCATCAACGCCGAAGTGGTGTCCCTGTCTGGCATGTCCGCGCACGCAGATGCCCAGCAAATCATGCAGTGGCTGGCCACTGCACCCACTGCACCAAAAGGTGTTTACCTGAATCACGGCGAACCCGATGCGGCGGATGCCCTTCGGCAACGCATTGAGCAGGCTCTGGGATGGCCTGCAGTGGTGCCACGTCTGGGGCAAAGCATTGCGCTTGGCTGATGAGCACCGCATGAGATGTGAGGCTCCTCCAACCTAGGGGCAATTCACTGGTTAAACTGAAAAAATGTACCTGCCAGCCCACTTCGCCGCCAAAGACAGCAACATGACACAAGCCACAGCCCACGCGCTGATCCGCGCCAACCCGTTTGCCAGCCTTATTTCCACGGACGAAGTTGGCCTGCCTTTTGTCACGCCACTGCCTTTGCATCTACTGGCCGATTCCGACCAAACCCTGCTTTTAGGCCACTGCGCCAGGCCTAACCCGCATTGGCGTTACCTGGCCGCACGGCCAAAAGCTGTCGTCACCTTCATGGGCCCCCACGCTTACATGACGCCGCGCGTCTACCCGGACCTGGTTCGCGTCCCGACCTGGAACTACCTGACAGTGCATTGCACGGTGGAGGCCAAAATCATTGAAACCTTCGACGACAAGGACCGCCTGCTCAAACATCTTATTGCTGACCACGACCCGGCCTATGCCGACCAGTGGCGCGGCCTGGGCGAAGACTACCAGCACAAGATGATGAACGGCATCGTGGCGTTTGAATTGAAGGTGCTGGCCATGCAATGCAAAGTCAAACTCAACCAGCACCGGCCTGAAGCACGCGCCGCCATGCACGCGCTCTACAGCCAGGGCAATGACAACGAGCGTGCTTTGGCTGACTGGATGGAAAAACTTGCGGCCCAGGTATCTGCGGCGACTGACGATTAAAATCAAAGTCACCCTGAAAGCATCCAAACCAGCTCGTTTTGGGCGTGATTTAGCCTTTTTATTCAATCTTTACGGGCGTAAACCGCTCTTATATTGAGAGTACGCAGGACACCCTTGGACTACCTGATTTCCCCTATCCCGGACAACGAGGCTGCACGCACTGCCGCATTGCAGGCAGCGATGTGCGCCTATGTGCCGCGCGAAGACCGGTTTGACCGCATCACCCGCATGGCGCAGCGGCTCGTGCATGTGCCGATTGTGTTGATCTCGATCATTGAAGACGACGTGCAGTGGTTTCGCTCTGCCCAGGGTTTGGCAGTGCCAGAGACCACGCGGGACATTTCGTTTTGCGGCCACGCCATCATGACGTCGGATGTGTTTCAGGTACGCGACACTTGGCAAGCCCCGCGTTTTGCCAGTAACCCGCTGGTGACAGGCCCACCGTTCGTCCGGTCGTACTTTGGCTGGCCGCTGGAAATTGCGCTGGGCTTGCGCGTTGGCACCTTGTGTGTGCTGGACACCATTCCCAGGACTTATTCAGGGGATGAGCTTGAAAGCATGGCTGACATGGCGCACATGCTTGAGTCTGAGCTGCGTATCAATGCGCTGACCGACAACCAGAAAGCGTTGTTGACCGAGTCATCCAAATACCAGGGTAAAAAATTACTCGACCCGCAGACAGGCAGCTGGAGCGAAGCCGGGTTCTGCCTGCTGGTAACCCGCACCCTCAAGGACGTGGCCAGCGGACTTGCCTATGCGGCACTTTGTGCGATTTCAGTGCAAAACGCCGACGACTTTGTGGTCACTGACGAGTCTGGTGGTCATGCGGTCAAAGCCATGCTGCTTGCACAGTTCATGCGCAAGCGCATGCCGCCCACCGCCATTTTGTGTTTCACCTCGAGCAACCAGGGCTGCATTTTGTTTGCGGCGCACAGCAAAGACGGGTTGCGTGATCAGATCTCCGGCTTTTTGCAAGGGCAGGATCTGGCGCCTGTTGCTGGCATGGTGTTCCCGCAAAAACTGGAGGTGATCGTCGCCGGCCTGCGGTTGCGGCCGTCAGATGCCTTCCGCGACCCGGCAGGGTTGGTAGAAAAAGTGATGGGACGTCTGGCCGATGGCAAGTCCATGTCATCCATCTTGCGTTAGGCAGGCATCCATGTTGACGGACATCGACTTCATGCAGCTCGCCCTGGCCCAGGCCGCGCTGGCAGCGCAGGCGGGCGAGGTACCCGTTGGCGCGGTGGTGGTGCAGGGCGGCCAGGTGATTGCCACAGGCCGCAACGCCCCCATTGAAGGCCACGACCCGACCGCCCACGCTGAAATAGCCGCCCTGCGCGCCGCAGCCCAGGCGCTGGGCAACTACCGCCTGCCAGACTGCACCCTGTACGTCACGCTGGAGCCCTGCGCCATGTGCAGCGGCGCCATGCTACATGCGCGGCTTAAGCGCGTGGTGTTTGGCGCACCAGACCCCAAAACCGGCGCAGCAGGCTCCGTCATCAACCTGTTTGGCCATCCGCAGCTGAACCACCAGACAGCCTTGCAGGGCGGGGTGCTGGCAGATGAAAGCGCCGCCATGCTCAAGTCGTTTTTCAGCCAGCGGCGTGAGGAAAAGAAGGCACAGGCGCTGTTGCGTACCGTGTGACAGCCGGTTGCAGAATATTATCCGCTACCAACTTTATAGCTGCTTGCGCACGTATTCATTGGGCCATAGGCCTAAATGATGCCTGAAAATGGCTCAAAACGGCCACGAAATCGTCTTTTCTGAGGCCGATAAGCCTTTTAAACCCGGGTTGTGATGCTTTTTAGGCCTGGAATTCGTCTTTTTCAGGTATAAAAAGTGACTTCAGACCAATGGATATGGGCGCAAGAAGCTCCTGAATGTATAGCGGTTGGTACGCTGGATGGCG
>JANMIH010000411.1:0-1723 GCA_031375685.1 Polaromonas sp.
CCTGCAACGCGCGGCCCAGCCCCGGTTGAACCCGCTGCAGCGGGCGTTGACCAAAGACATGGAACGCATCAAAGCTGCCAGCCTGACAGATGTGCCGGTGCTGATGATCAAAATTGACGAGCTGTCCCGTCTGGCCGATGAGCTGCCTGTGGCCAATGCGATGGTGGTCAATTCGTCTGCCGCCAAGAGCGCAACAGCCGCAGCCGTGCCAGCATCAGCCGCCAAGGGCTCGACAGTGCCGTCTGTGATGGCCTGGTTTGACCGCCAGCGCCTCGAAGCGGTCGCGCGCGCTGCGGTGCATGCCGTACGTGACGAGGCCAGGCAGCTGCTGCGCGTGAGCCGGATCGAGCAACCCGAGGCTGCACTGCTGTCGCCCGAGCAATCGTTTTTCTTGCGAGAAAACTTCAAGCTGCGCTTGCTCAATGCGCGGCTGGGTTTGCTGTCTCGGCAAACCGACACGGCGCGGGCGGACTTGGCCAGCGCTGGTGCATGGCTGGGAAAATACTTTGACCAAAATTCGCGCAAGACGCAGGCGGCCACTCAATTGCTGCAGCAAATTCAAAGCCAGCTTAAAACCAGCGAGCTGCCGCGCCTGGACGAGACCATGGCCGCCCTCAGCACCGCGGCGGCTGGCCGCTAAAAATAAAGGGCAACACGATGCGCGCTGCCTTTTGGCTTTTGGCTCTGTTTGCAATTGCGGCGGCAACAGCCTTGTTTGCCGGTAACAACCAGGCCGTTGTCAGCATTTTTTGGCCACCGCACCGCATTGATGTGTCGTTTAACCTGGCGGTGTTTTTGGCGGTGGGTTTGTTTGTGCTGGTTTATGTGGCGTTGCGTGCGTTGTCAGCGGTCGTCAGCCTGCCTTTGGAGGCCAGGCGCTGGCGAGCCCAGCAAAAAGAGCGCGCCATGTACGGCGCGCTGATGGACGCGCTGGCACATCAGTTGGCTGGGCGCTACATTCGCGCCACCAAGTCGGCACAAAACGCCCTGACACAAGAAAAAAGCCTGGCCCGTTTGGCCGATGAATCCGGTCAGGTGCCGGGCTACAGCCATGCCCGCGCCAGCCAATTGCAGTCATTGGCGCATTTGCTGGTGGCTGAAAGCGCACAAGCCTTGCAAAACAAAAGCCTTCGAGACGAGCATTTGCAATTGGCGCTGCAAAGCTCGGCGCCGCGTCATGCGCAAGAAGTGCGCGAAGGCGTCCAACTGCGTGCTGCCCGCTGGGCCCTTGACGACCGCGATGCCAGAGGTGCAATAGACGCTTTGGCACTGTTGCCGCAAGGCGCCACCCGCCGTACGCTGGCGCTGCGCATGAAGCTGCGCGCCACCCGGCAACTTAGGCAGACGCCTCTGGCGCTTGAAACCGCGCGCCTCTTGGCCAAGCATCGTGCGTTTTCGCCAGCAGCAGCACAGAGTATTGTTCGCGGCCTGGGGCTTGAACTGCTCAGCGATGCGCATGATCCGGCGCAACTTGAACAGGCCTGGGCAACACTGGACGACAGCGAGCGCGCCATGCCTGAGCTTGTCGTGTACGCTGCATCGCGCCTGATGGCATTGCATGGTGATGCAGGTTTGGCGCGCAGCTGGCTGCTGCTGATTTGGGAGCAAACCATGCAGAGCGGCTCAACGATCAGTGACAGTTTGCGTATCAAATTGATTGGCGCACTGGAACTGGGCATGGACTCGGTAGACGCAGCCTGGCTGGCCCGGATTGAAGCAGCGC
>JANMIH010000451.1:0-2918 GCA_031375685.1 Polaromonas sp.
ACGTGCAGTTCTTGCGCAGCATGATGCCGCGCATGCCGCGCGCTGAAATCTACAACGCGCTGGGGCTGGCCAAGCAGGGCAAGACGCTTTTTTACCGCGACTTTTTGTACCACCTGCGGCATTCAACCGACAAGTTTCGCATTGCGCCGGGCATCAAGGGCATGGTCATGCTGGTGTTTGACTTGCCCAGTTTTCCGTATGTGTTCAAGGTCATCAAAGACTATTACCCACCGCAAAAAGACACGACGCGTGAGCAGATCAAGGGCAAGTATTTGCTTGTCAAGCAGCACGACCGGGTAGGCCGCATGGCCGACACGCAAGAGTACAGCGAGGTGGCTTTCCCACGTGCGCGGTTTGACGACGAGCTGATTGCCGAGATTGAAAAGTTTGCGCCCAGCCAGCTGGAAATATCTGACCGCGATGGTGACGGCAAAGTGGAAGTCATCATCAAGCACGTGTACATCGAGCGTCGCATGATCCCGCTCAACATCTATTTGCAGGAAGCCTTTGATGCGGGCGTCGAAGAGCCTGTAGCCAAGGAGCAGATTGAGCGTGCGGTGGTGGAGTATGGCAACGCGATTAAAGATTTGGTGGCCGCCAATATCTTTCCCGGTGACATGCTGTGGAAAAACTTTGGCATCACGCGCCACGGCAAGGTGGTGTTTTACGACTACGACGAGATTGAATACATCACCGACTGCAAGTTTCGCAAGGTGCCCGCGCCGCGCAATGAAGAAGATGAAATGAGCGGCGAGATCTGGTATTCCGTCGGGCCGAAAGACGTGTTCCCTGAAACCTTCGGGCCTTTCTTGTTGGGCAATGATGCGGTACGCGGTGTGTTCATGCAGCACCATGCCGACTTGCTGGACGCTGCCTTCTGGCAAAACCACCAGTCGCGCATCCAGGCGGGACATGTGTTTGATGTGTTCCCGTATGAGCAGGACAAGCGCTTTGCGCAGGCCAACAACATTTCGGTTGATTGATTCAAAATTTATTTGTAAAGGAAAAACCATGCAAGACCTCATCGTCATTCTCGGCTCAGCCCGCACCCCCATGGGTGCCTTTCAAGGCGACTTCGCATCGCTGTCAGCACACGACCTCGGCGGTGCAGCCATCAAAGCCGCGGTTGAGCGCTCAGGCATTGCTGCTGACAAGGTTGATGAGGTGCTGTTCGGCAACTGCCTGATGGCCGGGCAGGGCCAGGCACCTGCACGCCAGGCGGGCTTCAAAGGGGGCTTGCCTGCCAGCGCGGGCGCGGTCACGCTGTCCAAAATGTGCGGCTCGGGCATGGAAGCCACGCTGCTGGCGCATGACCAGCTGGTGGCTGGCAGCCGGGACGTGATGGTGGTGGGCGGCATGGAAAGCATGACCAACGCACCGCACCTGCTGCTCAAAGGGCGCAGCGGCATTCGCATCGGGCATGACCGCATTTATGACCACATGATGCTTGACGGCCTGGAAGACGCCTACGAGCCGGGCCGCGCCATGGGCACGTTTGGCGAGCAGTGCGCTGACAAATACAAATTCACCCGTGAAGCGCAAGACGCGTTTGCCACCACCAGCGTGAACCGTGCCAAGGCGGCTACTGCATCAGGCGCGTTTGCCGCCGAGATCACGCCCGTCACCGTTAAAACCCGTGCAGGCGACGTCGTCATTTCAATTGACGAAGGTCCGGGCAAAGTCAAGCTCGACAAAATCGCTGGCCTGAAGCCTGCGTTTAAAAAAGACGGCACCATCACCGCTGCGACCAGCTCGTCGATTAACGACGGCGCTGCTGCGCTGGTTCTGGCGCGTGAATCCACCGCCAAAGAGTTGGGCGCAAAACCCATTGCCCGCATCGTCGGCCATGCCACCTTTGCACAAGAGCCCGAATGGTTTACCACCGCACCGGTAGGCGCGGTCAACAAGCTGCTCAAAAAAATCGGCTGGACGGTTAAAGACGTTGACCTGTGGGAAGTCAATGAAGCCTTTGCCGTGGTGCCGATGGCAGCAATGACCGAGCTGGGCATCAGCCACGACATCGTCAACGTCAATGGCGGCGCGTGCGCCTTGGGGCACCCGATTGGCGCCAGCGGCGCGCGCATCATCGTCACGCTGATCTATGCACTGAAAGCGCGGGGCTTGAAAAAGGGCATCGCCACGCTGTGCATTGGCGGTGGTGAGGGTACGGCTCTGGCTATTGAGTTGATTTGAATTACTATAAATTCTATAGCTGCTTGCGCCTGCATTTATTGGTCTGGAGCCCGTTTTGATACTGAATAATGAGCAAAATCAGGTGCGCGAAGCCGTCCGCGACTTCGCCATGCAAGAACTCTGGCCCAACGCCGCCAAATGGGACAAAGCGCACACCTTTCCGGTTGAGGCGCACAAAGGCCTGGCCGCGCTGGGTGCTTACGGCATCTGCGTGCCTGATGACCTGGGCGGTGCGGGGCTTGACTATTTGACGCTGGCGGTGGTGATTGAAGAAATCGCTGCGGGCGACGGCGGTACCAGCACGGCCATCAGCGTGACCAACTGCCCGGTCAACGCCATCTTGATGCGCTACGGCAACGCGCAGCAGCAAAAGCAGTGGCTCACCCCGCTGGCGCAGGGTCAGATGCTGGGCGCGTTTTGCCTGACCGAGCCGCATGCGGGCAGCGACGCGTCATCGCTCAAAAGCACAGCGGTCAAAGACGCTGACGGTTATGTCATCAACGGCGTCAAGCAGTTCATCACCAGCGGCAAAAACGGCCATGTGGCCATCGTCATTGCCGTGACCGACAAAGCCGCAGGCAAAAAAGGCATGAGCGCTTTCATTGTGCCGACCAGCGCGCCCGGCTATAGC
The DNA here is from genome assembly GCA_031375685.1 of Polaromonas sp. GTDB lineage: Bacteria > Pseudomonadota > Gammaproteobacteria > Burkholderiales > Burkholderiaceae_C > Polaromonas. The sequence continues at coordinate 2,825 of JANMIH010000451.1, forward strand.
GCCGACCGGCTCGAAGACAAGCTGGGCCAGCATTCGAGTGACACCGCACAGGTCAGTTTTAGCAATTGCCGCATCCCGCATGAGAACCTGATTG
>JANMIH010000114.1:0-7515 GCA_031375685.1 Polaromonas sp.
GATTCATCCAGCGCGCGCCTGAAAATTTTCTGTCTGCGCAGCAGATCAATGACGTGAAAGCCGGCAGGCGCGGCTTTTTGGCGGGGGCCTTTGCTACTGCTGTTTCTGCTGCCGTGACGGGCGCTCAGGCGCAAACCCAAGCAGGCGACCCGAATATTCTGAACTTGCCCGCTCACAGCAAAGGTCTGGGCCAGCCCGTTGCCTCACGCCCTTACGGCATGCCGAGCGAGTTTGAAAAAAACCTGCAACGCCGCGAAAGCCCCGGTTTGACCCGTGTAGGCGCGGCCAGTGTGAGCTTTGCGCCGCTGCAGTCACTGTTCGGCATCATCACGCCCAGTGGCCTGCATTTTGAGCGGCATCATCAGGGCTGGTGGGACATTGACCCGTCCAAACACCGGCTGATGATCAATGGTTCAGACGACAGCCTCATCAAACGCCCGATGGTGTTTGACATGGACGAGATCATGCGCCTGCCGAGCGTCAGCCGCATGTGCTTTATTGAGTGTGGGGCCAACACCGCCATGGAATGGAACAACAGTGCCGTGCCGACCGTGCAGTACACACACGGCATGCTCAGTTGCAGTGAATTTACGGGGGTTCCGCTGATCACGCTGTTGCAAATGTGCGGCGCTGATTTGAAGCGCGGGAAATTCATTTTGGCTGAGGGTGCTGATGGCTCAGGCATGACGCGCACGATCCCCATGAGCCTGATTCAAAGCGGTGAAGTTCTGGTGGCGCATGGCCAAAACGGCGAAATGCTGCGTCCTGAGAACGGTTATCCGTTGCGACTTATCGTGCCCGGCATCCAGGGCGTGAGCTGGGTCAAATACCTGCGCCGCATTGAGGTGGGCGACAAGCCGTATCGGGCCAAGGATGAAACCCTGCATTACATTGATTTGCTGCCAGACGGAACGCACCGCCAGTACAGCGGCATTCAGGAAATCAAAAGCGTCATTACCTCACCCAGCGGCGGGCAGGTGGTGCTGCAAAAAGGCTTTCACAGCATCACTGGTCTGGCCTGGAGCGGGCGCGGCAGGGTTAAAAAAGTGGATGTGTCCATCGACGGTGGCCGCAACTGGAAGGCCGCGCGGCTTGAAGGGCCTGTCTTGTCAAAATGCCTGACTCGTTTCAACACCGATTTCGTTTGGGACGGCAGGCCCGTTATTTTGCAAAGCCGTGCCGTTGACGACACAGGACACATTCAGCCCACCGTGCAGGCGCTGCGCGCGGTCCGCGGCGGCAGAAGCATCTATCACAACAATGCGGTTCACTCTTGGCTGTTGACTGAGAACGGCGAGGTGAAAAATGTTCAAGTCGGGTAAAAACCTTCACCGCAGAGGCGCAGAGGCGCAGAGTACGCAGAGCTTCGCAGAGTAAGTCAGAAGGCATTTAAAAGATTTTTCTCTGCGGTTCTCTGCGTTCTCTGCGCCTCTGCGGTAAATTTGTCCGTAGCACAAACCAGCAAATACCCCAACATAGGCCGCACCGCCACACCGCAAGAAATCAAGGCCTGGGACATTGATGTTCGCCCGGACTTCAAGGGTCTGCCCAAAGGGCAGGGCAGCGTCAAGCAGGGTGAGGTGATCTGGGAAGCGCAGTGTGCTTCGTGCCACGGCCATTTTGGTGAGTCGTCTGAAGTGTTTACGCCGATAGCGGGCGGCGTGACATCTGATGACATGAAGACCGGGCGCGTCAAAAGCCTGCTGCCGGGCGCCAACCAGCCGCAGCGCACCACCTTGATGAAGCTCTCCAGTTTGTCAACCTTGTGGGACTACATCAACCGTGCCATGCCGTGGACAGCCCCCAAGTCACTCAGCACCGACGATGTCTATGCCAGCACCGCTTATGTCCTGCATTTAAGCAATGTGCTCCCGGCTGATTTTGTGCTGAGCGACACGAATATTCGCGACGTACAGGCGCGCTTGCCCAACCGCAATGGCATGACAACTGCCCACGGCCTGTGGCCCGGTACTGAGTTGGGCGGCAGCACCAAGCCCGACGTGCAGGGCTCGAATTGCATGGCCAACTGCGCGGTGCAAACAGCCATCGTCAGCAGCTTGCCCGACCACGCCCGGGACGCTCACGGCAATCTGGCCGATCAATCGCGCCTGATTGGCGCCAGCCGCGGCGCGCAGACTTTGGACTCCAAAGACCTAAAAACAGCTAAAAACAGTCAAATTAATGCATCAAATGTGCGTCCAGCCCAATCAATACGGGCGCAATCAGCTCCTGAAAGCATAGCATACGCTGTGCCTACCCTGTCCCAACTCAAGCCGGTGCTGGACAAAAACGCCTGCCTGTCTTGCCACGGCTTGTCCACCAAGCTGGTAGGTCCGTCGTTCAAGGACGTGGCAGATCGCTACAAAAGTCAGGGCGGCGCGGTCAATTTGCTATCGGGCAAAATCAAAAGCGGTGGGCAAGGTGTGTGGGGCGCCATCCCCATGCCTGCCCAGGCCCTTAGCCAGGAAGAAGCCGGGCAGATAGCCCGCTGGCTGACAGGCGGCATGCCACCTTAGGGGCTTGTCCTCTTTTGTCTGCTGAATTTTCTGTGTCAAATGTGTGAAGTAGGTTTTTGTATTGAAGGAGATATTTATGGAACGTCGTGATTTTTTAAACCGCACAGGTGCAACTGCTGTTGCTCTGGCTGCAGCCACTGGCTTGCCCAACGCATATGCCCAAGCCACGGTCAATGCGCCCGGCTGGAACAAAGCTGCTTTTGACAGCAAAACCCTGGCTGACGCGGCCAAGGCGATGGGTGCAACCGGTGCGCCCGTTGAAAGCAAGGACTTGATGCTTCGCGCCCCTGAAATTGCCGAAAACGGCAACGTTGTGCGCATTGGTGCGCAAAGCAACATTGCGGGCACAACGCAAATCGCCTTTGTTGTCGAAAAAAACCCCAGCGCACTCGCTGCCATGTTTGACGTTCCAGCCGGCACCGATGCGAACGTCGAGACCAACATCAAAATGGGTCAGTCGTCCAACGTGTATGCCCTGGCCAAGGCCGGCGACAAATTTTATTTTGCCGTCAAGGAAGTCAAAGTCACCCTCGGCGGCTGCGGCGGCTGATAGCGCCAAACCCCTAAAGATCAGGAGAAAAATATGTCAGATCCAATGAGAATCCGGGCGCAAGCCCAAGGCGACAAAACCACCGTGCGCGCGCTGGTGGGCCACGAGATGGAAAGCGGTCAGCGTCGCGATGCAGCGGGTAAGGTCGTACCGGCCTGGTTCATCCAGTCCATCAATGCCACCTGGAACGGCAAACCGGTGATGAGCGCGCAGTGGGGCACGGCGGTGTCTAAAAACCCGTTCATGCAGTTCAGCTTCAAGGGCGGCAAGGCGGGCGACAAGATCGCCGTGACCTGGATAGACAACCGGGGCGACAAGCGTACCGATGAAGTCGCCATTACCTGAACCAGGCTCGAGCGCATCATGAAAAAATTCCTAGCCACCGCACTTGTTGCCCCGCTTGCATCTGTTTTGCTCTGTTCTGCTGCGTTTGCCCAAAAAACAACAGCAGAAGGCATTGCCGAATACCGCGCCATGCTGGCTGACGGTAACCCGGCCGAGCTGTTTGAAGCCAAAGGCGAAGCTTTGTGGAAACAGGCACGCGGCCCGAAAAACGCTTCGCTCGAAAAATGCGATCTGGGCAAGGGTGCGGGCGTGGTCAAGGGCGCGTTTGTCGAGCTGCCTCGCTTTTTTGCCGACACCCAGCGCGTGCAAGACCTGGAGTCACGCCTTTTAACCTGCATGGAGGTTCAGCAGGGATTCAGTGCCGCCGAGATAGCCAAGACCGGATTTGGTCAAGGCGAGCAGAAAAATATCGAGTCTTTGGTGGCCTACATTTCTGCTGAGTCCAGGGACATGAAGTTCAACTTGCCGCAAACCCACGCGCAGGAAAAACTGATGTACGAGGTCGGCAAAAAAGTGTTTTTTCTGCGTGGTGGGCCGATGGACTTTTCATGTGCGTCTTGTCACGGCGAAGACAACAAGCGTGTGCGCCTGCAAGATTTGCCCAATTTGACCAAGCAGCCCGGTGCCAGCCTTGGCTTTGGTGCCTGGCCTGCGTACCGCGTGTCGGGCGGTGAGCTGTGGAGCATGCAGCGCCGCCTGAACGACTGCTACCGCCAGCAACGCTTTCCGTTCCCGGGCTATGCGTCTGATGCAACTGTTGCGTTGGGCGTTTACATGGGTGTGAACGCCAAAGGTGGCGCGTCCACTGCACCGGCTTTGAAGCGCTGATAGGAATGAACATGACGACCCCACACCATCAAAAAACAATCGCCCTGGTAGCGGCGCTGGCTGCCACCACACTTCTTGCGGGCTGCGCCATCGCGCCATCATCTGCCCAAGTTGAAGAGACCACCCGTCAGGTACTGAAAAGCTCATTCCGCGAGCAAGGCATTGCCAAGCTTGACAGGCTCCAGCTCGACGCATCCAACCAGGCGTGCTCTGACTCTGAAGGCATTTCGCTCAATGACAAACTTGGCAAAGCCATTGAAGAAGAAAACCTGAAAACCGTGAAATTCCCCGCCGACGGCCAGCTGATAGGCAACTGGGTCGAAGGCGAAAGAATCGCCCAAAACGGACGTGGCCTGACCTGGACTGACAGTGCCACTGCAGCCAACGGCGGCAGTTGCTACAACTGCCACCAGATCAGCAAGGCCGAGGTGTCTTACGGCTCTATCGGCCCCAGTCTGTATAACTACGGCAAGCTGCGCGGCGTGACTGACCCGGCAGCTGTCGCCAGCAAACCGATTGTTGACTACACCTGGGGCAAGCTGTGGAACGCCAAGGCCTACAACGCCTGTTCCGGCATGCCGCGCTTTGGCCATGCCAAGATACTGACCGAGCAGCAAATCAAAGACGTGATGGCGCTGCTGCTGGATCCGAAATCGCCAGTTAACCAGTAAAACCTCTAAAAAATGGCCTGTAAAGGCCTTTTTTAATGCGTTTTTTGCCTCTGTCCCAATAAATACAGGCGCAAGCAGCTATCAAATCAATAGTAAATTTATCTTGTCAAGGCTGCCATGAATCTTTCACGCCGCGAGTTTTCAAGTGTTATGGCCGCGGCCCTGGCCGCTGGTTTTCCATTGCATGCCGACGCTGCCCCCAAAGCCACCAACCTGTACAACCTGCCCAAAACCGGTAACGTACACCTGTTGCACATGACTGACTGCCACGCGCAGCTCATGCCCAGCTACTTTCGGGAGCCGTCGGTCAACCTGGGTGTGGGTGCGATGCGCGGGCAGTTGCCGCATCTGGTCGGAGAGCATTTGTTGAAAGCGGCGCAGATCAAGTCGGGCACGCCCGAGGCGCATGCCTTTACCTATCTGAACTTTGAGCGTGCTGCGCGTCAGTACGGCAAAGTCGGTGGATTTGCCCACATGGCAACGCTGGTCAAACAACTCAAAGCCTCGCGTCCCAATGCGCTGCTGCTGGACGGCGGCGACACCTGGCAGGGCAGTGCCACCGCATTGTGGTCTGAAGGTCAGGACATGGTCGATGCCAGCAAACTTTTGGGCGTCAACATCATGACAGGTCATTGGGACTTTACATACGGTGAAGCGCGCATCAAAAAAATTGTTGACGGCGACTTTGCAGGCAAGATTGACTTTTTGGCCCAAAACGTCAAAACCAGCGACTTTGGCGATGCCGTGTTCAAACCGTATGTCATCAAGGACATGAACGGCGTGCAGGTTGCCATCATTGGTCAGGCCTTTCCCTACACGCCGATTGCCAACCCGGGCTGGCTGACGCCCAACTGGACATTTGGCATTCGTGAAAACGAGATGCAGGAAACCGTCAACGACGCGCGGGCCAAAGGCGCACAGGCCGTGGTGCTGCTTAGCCACAACGGCATGGATGTCGATTTGAAAATGGCTTCCCGCGTCACCGGCATTGACGCCATTCTGGGCGGTCATACGCATGACGGCGTGCCCGTGCCCGTGATTGTTAAAAACCCGGGCGGCCAAACCATCGTGACCAATGCGGGCAGCAACGGCAAATTTCTGGGCGTGCTTGACCTGGACGTGAAAGGCAAAGCGGTTGTCGGCTTTAAATACCGTTTGCTGCCGATCTTTTCAAACCTGCTGGCAGCGGACAAGGACATGACAGCGCTGATCAACAAAATCCGCGAGCCGCACCTTGCAAAATTGACTGAAAAACTGGCCACGACTGAAGGCACGTTGTACAGACGCGGTAATTTCAACGGCACGTTTGACCAGTTGATTCTGGATGCGCTGATAGATGTGAGAGGCGCTGAGATTGCGTTTTCGCCAGGTTTCAGGTGGGGCACGTCGCTGTTGCCAGGCCAAAGCATCACGCGTGAACACCTGATGGATCAAACCGCCATCAGTTACCCCTGGACCACGCTGACCGACATGCGCGGCGAGACGATCAAAACAATCCTGGAAGACGGGGGCGACAACCTCTTCAACCCCGACCCGAACTACCAGCAGGGCGGCGACATGGTGCGTACCGGCGGGCTCACCTACAGCTGTGAGCCTGGTGCCAAGATGGGTAACCGGATTCAGGACATGCGCCTGAACGGCAAACTGATTGAAGCCGACAAAACCTACAAAGTGGCGGGCTGGGCGCCCGTGGCCGAGGCCAGCAAAAACGCGGGTCCTCCTGTTTGGGACGTGGTGGAGACTTATTTGAAGGCCAAAAAAGTCATCAAACCCGTCAAGCCCAACACGCCGCAGCTGGTGGGCGTGGCTGGCAATGCAGGTTTGGCATAACTCAAAAGCCAGCCGTGCCGCATTTAAGTGGCACAATCCGACTTGTTTCTGAAGTCCCTTCCCGGCGCAGTCGCATCCGCTCATCGGTTCAGCCGTGACAAGCGGAAGGTTTAATCAACCGGCTACTTTTTTGTAGTCCACTAATGTTTCCCCAAGGGAAACGGAGGTCAGTCGATATGAGTTCGAATCCGCAAGCGCCCAGCGCTTCGTCAATCTATGCTGCCTACAACGGCAACACTTATCTCTTCGGTGGCAATGCCCCTTATGTTGAAGAGATGTATGAAAACTATCTTTCCAACCCCGGCAGCGTGCCCGACAGCTGGCGCAGCTACTTTGACGCGCTTCAGCACGTACCGGCAGTCGATGGCTCTGATGCCAAAGACGTGCCTCATCTGCCGGTGGTCAATGCTTTTGCCGAGCGCGCCAAAAGCGGCCAGACCCGCGTCGTGGTGGCCAGCGCTGACCTGGAAATGGGCCGTAAAAGGACCTCTGTACAACAGCTGATTTCCGCCTACCGCAACGTTGGCGCACGCTGGGCTGACCTGGACCCTCTCAAGCGCACAGAGCGCGACAAAATTCCTGAACTTGACCCTTCCTTTTACGGTTTGACCGATGCCGACCAGGAAACCGTGTTCAACACCAGCAATACCTTTTTTGGCATAGAAACCATGAGCCTGCGAGAGCTCATGAATGCGTTGCGCGAAACCTATTGCGGCACGATTGGTGCCGAGTACATGTACGCCACCGACCAGAACCAAAAGCGCTGGTGGCAGCA
>JANMIH010000475.1:0-11828 GCA_031375685.1 Polaromonas sp.
GCAGCCGCAGAGCGCTGCTCGGCAACCGTGTCTTGAACGTCGGCGATCTGATCCAGACGCACTTTGCGAACAGCCCCTTTGCCATCGTCAAAACTCAATTCCAGGGCTGACAGCTCGGCGGCCGACTTGACGGTTGCCAGCGTGCGCACCGGCTGCTCGCTGCTGCCCAGATCAGCGCGCCCGCCAGCGGTTTCCATTTGCACCTGCCGCAGCTGCTGCGACACCGCCGTCGCGCTGACACCGAGCGACTGCATTTTGGTGCTGTCCAACGCAATCCGCACCTCGCGCGTCACGCCGCCCACACGGCTGACGGAGCCCACGCCGCGCACTGCCAGCAGCGTGCGGGTCAGGGTGTCGTCGACAAACCAGCTCAGACCTTCATCGTCCAGCTTGCTGCTTTTGATGGTGTAAGCCAGGATGGGCGCGCCCGCAATGTTGATTTTGCTCACGACCGGGTCACGCAAATCGGCAGGCATGTCAGCCCGAACCTGCTGCACCGCCGAGCGGGTTTCGTCCAGCGCCTCCTGGGTCGGCTTTTCAATGCGGAACTCCGCCGTGATGGTCACCACGCCGTCCTGCACCTTGGTGTAAATGTTTTTCAGCCCTTGCAGCGACGCGATCGCATTTTCAATCTTGCGCGCCACCTCGGTTTCCAGCTGCGCAGGCGAGCCGCCCGGCAAGCTGGCCACGATGATGATGTTGGGCACATCCAGATCCGGAAAGTTTTGCACCTTCATGTTCTGGTAGCCGAGCATGCCCGCAAAGCAGAGCATGACAAAAAACATGATGGCGGCAATCGGGTTTTTGATGCACCAAGCGGATACGTTCATAAGTGTCAATTCCTGTACGCTATTTATTCAGTAGCTGCTTGCGCCCGCATTCATTGGGCCAAAGGCCGATTTGATAGGTAAAAATGAGGCGTTTTCGGGTTATTTGGATGCTTTTGGTGCTGAAGCAGGATTTGCGGCACTGGGCGGCTGCGCTGCCACCACCTTCACCACATCGCCATCGGCCAAAAACGCTGCGCCGCTGGCCACATACTGCTCACCCGGCTTGACGCCTTTGACAATCTCCACCGCATCGCCTGAGCGACGCCCGGTTTGCAGCTTGATCTGACTGACTTTGTTGCCCGGCTCGATTCGCATGGCGTAGGTAAAGCCATCGCGCAGCACCAAAGCTTGCTGCGGCAGGCTCAGCACGCTGCTGCTGCCCAGCTCAAACTCGCCGCGCGCAAACATGCCAGCCTTGATGTTGGCGTTCGCTGGCAAATCGACATACACCAGTGCATTGCGGGTCACGCTGTCGACAGTGGGCGCAATCATGCGGACTTTCCCCTGGACCTGCGCGCCGCTGGCGGCGATGACGGTGGCCGCTGTTCCCGTTTTGATGCCTGCCATCTCGGCGCTGGTGACTTCAGCGCGCCATTCCAGGCGTCCGCCGCGAATCATTTTGAACAGCTCGGTACCGCTGCCCACCACCGCGCCGACAGTGGCGCTGCGGCTGGAGATCACACCGCTGTCGGGGGCCACCACGCCGGTTTGCTGCAAGCGCACCTGCTGCACCACCAGCATGGCTTTGGCGGCTTCCAGCCGGGCCTTGGCGGTTTTGTCGGCTGTCGTGTACTGGTTGATTTGTTGCTCGCTCAGTGCGCCGCTGGCCTGTAGCGTGCGAGCCTTGTCGGCGTTGCCTGCAGCGTCCAGCGCGTTGGCCTGGGCTTCTGCAAAACTGGCCTGCGCCTGCGCGACTTCCGCATTGACCTGCTCGGTTGCAAAGCTGGCCAGAACCTGGCCTTTGGCGACTCTGTCGCCCACGTTGACCTTGACATCGACCAGTCGCAGGCCGTTGACCTCGCTGCCAATGATGGCTTCTTGCCAGGCGGCCACCGTGCCGTTGGCTGGCAGCTTGAGCGGCAAACTGCTTTGCACGGGTTGCACGGCAGTGACCGTCAGAGCGGCTTTGACGGGCGGTGCTTTTTTATCGTCAGCGGCCCCTGATTTAGAGGCGAAAAGGGCTGTAACCCCCAATAGAATTGCGCAAGCAGCTACTGAAATAATAGCGTTTTGTTTGTTTTGGAAAAAGTTCATACGATTCATGTTTTTGAATTTTCAGGGTCGTCAATGGCCAGGGCTTACCAGTCAGGCAAAAAGGCTTCAGGGATGCCAAAAATCATTGGCGTGGGGTGGGGTGCCGCCGTGCTCCAGCCGCCACCCAAGGCTTTGTAAAGCGCAATCCAGGCATTGCGGCGCTCGCGCTCCAGCAACACCACCGCGCTTTGGGCCGCCAGCAAAACGCGTCGCGCTTCTTCAAGCTCGACCAAGCTGGCCAGGCCCGCTTTGTAGCGCGCCTCAGTCCCGGCAAACGACGCACGGTAGCCATCAGCCGCCACCAGCGTGTCACCGCCGCGGTCCGCTGTGCTTTGCAGGTTGACAAGCGCCTCTTCAACCTCACGCACCGCCTGCCGCACCACACCCCGGTACTTGCCGGCGGCTTCTTCATAGCGTGCTTTGGCAGCGTCAACATTGGCATCGGCAGCGCCGCCGTCAAACAGCGGTACCGTCAGTGCCACCGGGCCGATTGACCAGGTGTTAAAGCGCTGGGTGACGCCGCGCGAATTCAAGCGGTTGGCAGCAATGTTGCCGCCAATGCTCAGGCGCGGGTAGCGCTGGGCCCGGGCGCTGCCGACTTCAAAAATGGCGGCGTTCAATTCGCGGGCGGCATTGAACACGTCGGGCCGCTGGCCCAGCACCTCGGCGGGCACGCTCGATACGTCGGCGATCCCCTGCTGCGGCGGCGTCATCGGTGACTGCGCCAGCTTTTGCCGCAAGTCGGGCTCGCCCCAGCCCGTCAACGCCACCAACGCCTTGATGCTCAGATCACATTCGGCGCGTTGCTGGGTGATGCGGCTGTTGCCTTCGGCTGCCGTGGCGCGTGCCAATGCGGCGGTAGCGGGAGCGCCAAACCCGGCTTTGGTCAGCAGATCCGTCAGGCGGCTGGTTTCAAGGCGTGATTTGGCATCAGCGCTGGTCACCGTCAGCAATTGCTCGCAGGCTCGCAAGCCGTAATATTGGCTGGCCACTTCAGCGGCCACCAGAATCCGCGCGCCGTGCCACAGTGCCTGGCTGCCCAGCAGGCGTTCACTGTCAGCATTCAAGCTGGCCTGGTTTTGCCCAAACAGGTCAATTTCCCAAGTGGTTTGCAGGCCAAACAGCGCGGCGTTGTTGATGGGTGCAGCCGTGTTGCGGCTTGTTGGCGCAGACACGCTGCGGCTGGCACTGCCCACCGCGTCCAGCGCGGGCAACAAGGCCGCCGCTGATGCAGTGCGCGACGCCTGTGCTTGCTGGATATTGGACCGCGCCGTGATGACCGACGGGCTGACGATTTGCGCCGCGCTGATCATCTCCACCAGAAGCGCGTCATTTTGCTGCTGCCACCACTGCGACAGGCTGGTCAGGCTGCCGTTGTGCGGCAGGCTGCTGGCAGGCGCGGGGGCGGCACTGCTGGAAACCGCTTTGGGCAACGCGCTGTACCACTGCGGCGGCGCGGCGACTGCGACGGTGGGTGGCGGCGCATTGGCGGCACAACCGGCCAGAACCAGAACGAAACCCATCATCGGAAAGAGACTCAAGAGGCCGCGCCTGCCAAACCTGTGGGGTGTGCTCATGAAAATAGTCTTGGGCTTGAAATTGAAACAGACCGCATTTTGCGGGATTTTTTTGACGTGGGCTGCCGCATTACCCCGACTGACGTATGGGTTTAAGCCTCAGGCTGCTCGAATACCGCCGTCCACAAAGCCAAAACAGCGGCACGCTCGGCCTCCAGCGTACCGGGCGTCACTTGTGTGGGCGCCTCGTTCAGTCGAGCCTGGTGCTGCACACGCCGCAATGACCGGTAAGCCCTGGCTGCGGCCTCTCCCACACCGGGCGGTAACAAGCCCGCCGCCTCGGCGCGTTGCAGCAAGGCAATATTGCCCACATTGGCCACCAGTGCGGGGTGCCGGGCAGATTGCGACAGCACCAGGTACTGAACCGCAAACTCGGCATCGACCATACCGCCCCGACTGTGCTTGACATCAAACACATCGCCCTTGATGGGATGTGCGGCACGGACCTTGTCGCGCATGGTAGTAATTTCATGACGCAGCAAAGCTGAATCTCTCGGCGCGGTGATAACACCTTCACGGATTTTTTCAAACTTCCGAAGCATAAGTGCCGAAAAGGAATTTTCCGACGGGCCGCCCCTAGGAAAATTAGCCCCCTCGGGGGGCAGCGCAGTACACGAAGTGACGAGCGTGGGGGTCAGGTATCTGGCGCGCGTCATCGCCTGGTGTTCCCAGGTCCAGGCGGTGTTGCTGCCGCGCTGTTGCTGGTAGTTGGCAAAAGCCGCAAAACTCGTCACCAACATGCCCGAGTTGCCATTGGGCCGCAGCGCCGTGTCAATCTCAAACAAATCACCCTCACTGGTTTTGACGGTCAGCCAGGTGATGAGTTTGCGCACCAGCAGCGCATACACCTCGCTCGCGTTTTCGTGGTCGTCTTCGTAAACAAAAACGATGTCCAGGTCGCTGCCGTAACCCAGTTCTTTGCCGCCCAGTTTGCCGTAGGCAATGATGGCCAGAAGGGGCTCAGCGCGGTGTTTGTTTTTAAGCCGTTGCCAGCACCAGTTGAGTGATATGGCCAGCGTGGTTTGAGCCAGCGCGCTCAAATCGTCGGCGACCTGCTCCACGCTCAGCACACCTTCGACATCGCGCGCCAGGGTTCTGAACACCTCGGCATGGTGAGCGCGCCGCAGCAGGTTCAAACAGGTTTCTTCATCGTCTTCGCCAGTGATTTGCAGCGAGGTCAAACGCGCTTTCAGTTCTTGCGCATAACTGCCCGCATCAAAGCGCTCGTGCAGCATGGCATCGCTGGCCAGCTCATCAATCACGCCCGGGTGCATCAGCAAATAACGCGCTGGCCATTTGGCAGCGCCCAGCAGCCGCAGCAGCCGCTGATGCACCTGCGGGCGCTCCAGCAGCAGCGCCAAATAGGTCTCGCGGCGCAGCAGCGGCTCTATCCAGTCCATGATGCGCAGAGCGGCTTCCTCAAGCACGTTGCCTTCACTTAACCACAAGGCCGTGCGCTGCACCAGCTGACTTAAACGAGCGCGCGACTCATCGCGCAGCCCCAGCACTTTGGGGTGGGTACGCCACTGCTGTAAACGCGCCTTGAACTGCGCTGGCCACTGGCTGGACAAATGGTCGAGCACATCATCCAGCGCGGGTGCGGTGCTGGCTTCAAGCGCTGACGCTCCTTTGGTGCAACCCTTGCACGCCGGTTTGCCGCCCAGCAGTTTGTCAAACTCGCCTGCCACCAGCTCGCGGTGCGCGTCCAGGTCGTGCAAAAACTGGTAACTGGTGCTGTAACCCAGTGTTTGGGCAATCCAGGCCAGATCGTCATCGCGCGTGGGCAGCACATGGGTTTGCTGGTCGTCCAGGTACTGGATACGGTGCTCAACCCGGCGCAAAAAATCATAGGCACTGACCAGCGCATCAGCGGTATCCTGGCCCATCAACCCTGCATGTGCCAGGCGCTGCAAGGCATCGACGGTGCGGCGCGTGCGCAGCTCGGGGAACTGACCGCCGCGCACCACCTGCAGCAGTTGCACGGTAAATTCAATTTCCCGAATGCCACCGCGCGACATTTTCACGTCGTTGGCTCGCTCTGGTCTGCCCGCGCTGCGCTTGGCGGCGTGATCTCGTATCTGCTTGTGCAAAATGCGCAGCGCATCAAACACGCTGTAGTCCAGGTAGCGTCTAAAAACAAACGGCAGCACGGTGCCGCGCAGGGCTTGCGCACTGGCGTCCCGCACACACGCGCCGGGGGCCACAACCCGGCTTTTCAGCCAGGCAAAGCGTTCCCATTCACGGCCTTGCGCCTGAAAGTAATCCTCCAGAGCGCTCAACGACATGGCCGCCGGGCCTGAGCCGCCATGCGGCCGCAGTGCCAAGTCAACCCGAAACACGAAGCCGTGCTCGGTGGTCTCGCCCACCATCGCATAAATCGCCTTGACCTGGTGCGCAAAATACTCGTGGTTGGAGATTCGGCTGCGTTTGGCTTCGCCTTCGCTGGCGCCGGGCCTGCCGGCGGTCTGGCCATCCTGGTCGTAGATGTAAATCAGATCAATGTCGCTGGACACATTGAGCTCTCGTGCGCCCAGCTTGCCCATGCCAATCACCCACATTTGGGCGGGCGCACCGCCCCCTGTCTGAGGTGGACCATACTGGGCGTCCAGCGCAACAGACGATTCCTGTATGGCCACGTCGAGCGCCAGCTCGGCCAGCTCGGTCATGGCACAAGTCACCACGTTGAGCGCCACTTGCTGGGCAGGCAGGCCTTCGCAGTCCAGTACCACCAGCCGCTCCATCACCAATTGGCGCAATACCCGCAGCGCTGCGCTGGTGTCCAGGCCTTGCGCACGCAGCGCGGCCAGCGCTGATTCCATGCTGGAACGTCTGGGCTCGCCGGGTGCCAGCAATGTGCGCTGGGCCACATAGCGGCGGCGGATGCGTTGCACAAAACGCGAATAAGCAGACACATCCAGCAGGCTTGGGCTTGAATTCATCACGTTATTCCGTTTCCACGTCATTCGTGAACGCGAAGGCGACGCGACGACAGTACAAACGTACGGCTAGCGAAGCCGACAAAGTGCACGGATGATGTGGAAATGGAATTAGGTCACAAAACTTCATCAAACCGGGAACTCCTGAAGCAATACAGACAGTCATAATTCTCATGCCAATGATCCAGTCAACACCTCCCCTGCAAACCCTTGCATCCCCGCGTGTGAAGTGGCTGGCCGTTGCTGCACGCCTGGCACTGTGGCTGGTGCTTGCCTTCTGGCTGCTGTTTGGCGCAAGCTGGGGTTTGTTACACGGCTGGATTGTGCCGCGTATTGAGGAATTTCGCCCGCGCATTGAACTGGAAGCCAGCAAGGCATTGGGTGTACCGGTACGCATTGGCCAGATCACGGCGCGATCTGAGGGCATGATTCCTTCTTTTGAGTTACGCGATGTCACCCTGACAGACGCGACGGGCCGCGAAGCCTTGCGCCTGCCACGCGTTCTGGCTGCACTGTCGCCCACATCGTTGTGGAGCGGTGGCTTTGAACAGCTGGTGATAGACCAACCCCTGCTGGACATACGCCGCACGCTGGACGGCAAAATTTATGTGGGCGGCCTGGACATCAATCTGGCCTCCACGGGCAACAGCGGCGCTGCTGACTGGATTTTTTCGCAAACCGAATTTGCCATCCAGGGCGGCACGCTGCGATGGACAGATGAGCAGACCAGCGCCCCACCGTTGGCGCTTGCCCAGGTGGATGCGGTGATGCGCAACAGCACACGCAGGCACAGCTTTCGCATTGACGCCACGCCGCCGCCAGAGTGGGGCGACCGCTTCAGTTGGCGCGGGCAGTTCAGGCAGCCGCTGCTGTCAAAAGGCGCGGGGCATTTTGACAACTGGACAGGCCAGTTGTATGCCGACTTCAGCCGTGTGGGCGATGTGTCCCGCATCAAGCAATATGTGTCCAACACCTTCGGCGTGGACCCGCGCTCTGGCAGCGGCAGCTTGCGCGCCTGGGCCGACATCACCAAGGGCCAGGTAAGCGCTGCCACGCTGGACGTGGCGCTGCATGATGTGAATGTGCAGCTTGGCAAGACACTGGAGCCGCTGGCATTGAATTCCGTCACAGGCCGTGTGAGTGGCAAACGCCAGGCGGATGGCTTTGAATTTGCCACTGAAAACCTGCGTTTTGACACGCCCGACGGCCTGCAATGGCCAGGCGGAAATCTGGCCTTGAAGAGCAGCGGCACGGCTGGCGCGACTGACCAAAGCAACGAACTCAAAGCCGACAAACTGGACCTGGCAGCCGTGGCGCAAATTGCCAACCGCTTGCCACTGGGCACGGCAACCCATGCACTGATTGCATCATTCGCGCCCAAGGGCCTGGTTGAGACGCTGGATGCGCGCTGGCAAATACCTGTCAAGGGCGATCTGAGCTACAGCGCCAAAGGCCGTGTCAGTGGGCTTGAAGTGCTGGCGCTGCCCAGCCAGGTCCTGCGCAGCAGCGCAGTGCGGGCAACCGGAACAGTGCCGCACCAGCAGCCTGGCAGACCTGGCATCAAAAACGCCGCGATTGATTTTGACCTGACGCAAGCCTCAGGCAGAGCCAAAGTCGTCATCAGCCAGGGTCATCTTGACTTGCCGGGTGTGTTTGAAGACCCGCGCGTGCAGCTTGACAAGTTGACCCTGGACACCCAGTGGAAAAGGTCCGGCGAAAACCTTGACATCCAGATGCGCGACATTGCCTTTGCGGGTCCAGATGCCGAGGGCACGGCGCAAGGCAGCTGGCGTTCAGGCCTGACCCGCACGGTCGCGCCAGACCCCGACTCATTGGGTGTACTCGACTTGAAGGGCGTGCTGACCCGAGGCAACGGTGCGCGGGTACACCGCTATCTGCCGCTGGTGCTGGCGGACCCGGTACGCCACTATGTGCGGGATGCCGTGGTCCAGGGCGAGGTCAGTGATGTCCGGTTTCTGGTCAAGGGTGCCGTTGACGACATCCCGTTTGCCGACCCGTCCAAAGGTGACTTCAAAATATCCGCCAAGGTTAAAAACGGCACCTTTGCCTATGTGCCGCGCAGCATTCAGCCCAAAGATACCGCTGCCTGGCCTGCGTTGAGCGACATCACGGCAGAGCTGGTGTTTAACCGCGCGGCGCTTGAAGTCAATGGCGTGGTGGCCAGGGTGGCGGGCTTGCCGGGCATGCAGGTGGTCAAAGCCGATGCGCGGATTCCCAACCTGATGAATGCGGCCACCGTAGAGGTGCAGGCGCGCCTGAAGGGCCCGATCAATGAAGCCCTGAGCTTTGTCAACACCTCGCCCCTGGCGACCCTGACGGGCAACGTGCTGGCCAAAACGATTGCCAGTGGCCCGGCTGACTACGGCCTGCGCTTGAGCTTGCCGCTCAACAACATTGACAAAACCAAAGTACAAGGCTCGGTGACGTTGCCAGGCAACGACGCAGTGTTTGCGCCAGAAACGCCGCAACTCACGCGCTTGAGAGGTGTGGTGATGTTTACCGAGTCTGGTTTTAACGTGCCATCCGCCCAGGCGCGGATGCTGGGCGGTGACGTGCGCTTTGAAGGCGGCATGAGGCCGTCCGGCCGCCCGGCAGCACCGGGTAGCGAGCTGGAAGCAGCCACAGTTTTCAGGGCGCAAGGCACGGCAACGGCTGAAGGCATTCGCCAGGCCAAAGACCTGGGGCTGGCATCGCGTTTGGGCCAAAATGCCACGGGCAGTGCGGCCTACAACGCCACCCTTGGCTTCAGGCGCGGCGCGGCTGAGGTGGTGGTCACCAGCAACCTGCAAGGGATGGCACTGGGTTTGCCCGCACCCTTGAACAAAAGCGCCGAGACACAGTTGCCCTTGCGCTTTGAAAACACCTTGCTGCGCGAGTCCCTGGCACCGGGCCAAAAGCTTCAAGACCAACTGGTTTTTAGTGCTGGCAACATTGTGGCGGTGCAGTACCAGCGCGACGTCAGCGCTGCACAGCCCCGCGTC
Source organism: Polaromonas sp. (assembly GCA_031375685.1). Taxonomy (GTDB): domain Bacteria; phylum Pseudomonadota; class Gammaproteobacteria; order Burkholderiales; family Burkholderiaceae_C; genus Polaromonas. The sequence goes on from JANMIH010000475.1 coordinate 9,600, forward strand.
ATTCGCGGCAGCATTGCCGTGGGGCTGGAGCCGGGCGAGTCAGCACCGTTGCCAGACGCAGGCGTGGTGGCCAACATCAAGCTCGACAACTTCAATGTCGATACCTGGGAAAAAGTGTTTTCGTCCACGGTGGGCAGCAGCCCGGCAGCGGTGTCGGTGGCAACAACAGGCGCGGCGCAGCAGGCGCAAAGCTACTTGCCCAACCAGATTGCGATACGCGCCAAAGAGCTGTTGGTGGGGGGCCGCAAGCTGAACAATCTGGTGATTGGCGGCACGCGCGACGGCCCGACTTGGCGTGCCAATCTGGACGCGTCGGAGCTCAATGGCTATCTGGAATATCGCCAGCCTGGCAGCACCAGCGCCGGAAGAATTTTTGCGCGTTTGTCGCGTTTGAACCTGGCGCAAAGCACAGCCAATGATGTCGAAAGCATTCTCGACAGCCAGCCGGCCAGCATTCCGGCACTTGACATTGTGGTGGACGACCTGGAACTGCGCGGCAAAAAACTCGGCCGTGTTGAGGTCGATGCCGTCAATCGCACGGGCACCGCCAGCGACAGCGGCGCACGCGAATGGCGGCTGAACAAGTTCAACGTCATCATGCCCGAAGCGGTGCTCACCGCCACGGGCAACTGGGTGGCCATCAATGCCCAAACCTCCAGCGCTGGCCCACGTGTTTTGCGCCCGGCTGTCGAGCGCAGGCGCACGGTGATGAACTTCAAGTTCGACATCGCTGACTCGGGGCTGCTGCTCAAGCGCTTTGGCATGGCCGATGTGGTGCGGCGCGGCAAGGGCAAGATGGAGGGCTCGGTGGCCTGGGCCGGCTCGCCTCTGGGGCTGGACTACCCCAGCATGAGCGGCCAGTTCAATGTCAACATTGAGTCCGGCCAGTTTTTAAAGGCTGATCCGGGCTTGGCCAAGCTGCTGGGCGTGCTGAGTTTGCAGTCCCTGCCGCGCCGCCTGACGCTGGATTTCAGGGACGTTTTTTCTGAAGGCTTTGCGTTTGATTTTGTACGCGGCGACGTCAACATCAGCCAGGGTGTGGCCAGTACCAACAACCTGCAGATGAAGGGCGTGAACGCCGCCGTGTTGATGGAGGGCAGTGCCGACATTGCCCAAGAAACGCAAGATCTCAAGGTGGTGGTGGTGCCAGAGATCAACGCTGGCACCGCATCGCTGATCGCCACCGTCATCAACCCGGCCATTGGCCTGGGCACATTTTTGGCGCAGTATTTTTTACGCCGTCCTTTGATGGAAGCGGCCACGCAGCAGTTTCACATCGACGGCAGTTGGGCCGACCCGAGGGTCACCAAAGTGGAGAAAAAGCCATGAGAGTTGCGGCGCTTCAGATGGTCTCGACGCCGGATGTTAAAGCCAACCTCGACAGCGCCCGGCAACTTTTGAAGCAAGCCGCCGATGCAGGCGCAGAGCTGGCTGTGCTGCCTGAATATTTTTGCCTGCTGGGCATCAAAGACACCGACAAACTGGCGATGGCCGAGCAGCCTGGCAGCGGGCCGCTGCAAGACTTTTTAAGCCAATGCGCAATTAACTTCAAACTCTGGATTGCAGGCGGCACGATTCCCCTGACGGCTGACACGCCGGACAAGGTCTACAACAGCACGCTGGTCTACAACCCGCAGGGCCAGTGCGTGGCGCGCTACGACAAGATGCATCTTTTTTGCTTTGACAACGGGCAGGAAAGTTACGACGAGGCGCGCGTGCTGACGCCTGGCACGCAGCCCGTGACGTTTGACTTGCCGTCGCTTGACGGCCACACCTGGCGGGTGGGCTTGAGCATTTGCTATGACCTGCGATTCCCAGAGCTGTACCGTGCGCTGAAGGCTGACCTGCTGCTGGTGCCCAGCGCCTTTACCCACACCACCGGGCAGGCGCACTGGGAGGTGTTGCTGCGCGCCCGCGCGATTGAAAACCTGGCCTGTGTGCTGGCGGCAGCGCAGGGCGGGCTGCATGTCAACCAGCGCCGCACCTGGGGCCAGTCGATGGTGGTCGATGCGTGGGGGCAGGTGCTGGCCAGCCAAGCCCAAGGGCCGGGCGTGGTACTGGCAGACCTTGACAAAACCTCTCTGGCTGCCACCCGCATGCAGTTGCCAGCCCTTGACCACCGCAGGCTGTGAAGTTTTCTACGCGCGTTGTGGGCCGCAGGCGCTTTGTGCTGTGGGCACTGTTGCTGGCGCTGGTGCTGGCGCTGCTGGGCACACTGGTCTGGCTGGC
>JANMIH010000486.1:0-1668 GCA_031375685.1 Polaromonas sp.
AACCCCGGTTGCGGCGAAAGGCAAACTCGCGATAGTCCCACCATGAATAACTCTTTTCGGGTTGTTCAAACATCCGAAATGCATCGCTCAGGCCCAGGTCAATCAAGCCCTGAAAGTGCTGGCGCTCCTCAGAAGTGTGGTGAATGGTTTCACACAAACCCACCGGGTCATAAGTGTCGCGGTCTTCGACCGTGATGTTGAAGTCGCCCAGCAACACCAGCTTGTCATGCCTGGCCAGCTCATTTTTCAGCATGGCGTTCAGGCCATCGAGCCACTTCATTTTGTAGGCAAACTTTTCACTGCCCGGTTCCTGGCCATTGACGAAGTAGCCGTTGACGATTCGTACATCACCGTGCGCTGTTGACAGGGTGGCTGCGATCACGCGAGACTGCTCATCGGCAAAGCCGGTGATGTTTTTGGTCACGTTACGCACAGGCGTGCGGCTCAAAATAGCGACGCCGTTGTATGTCTTTTGTCCAAATGCGGCGCTGTGGTAGCCCACGTCTTCAAGCGCTTTGAAGGGGAATTTTTCGTCCGCCACTTTGAGTTCTTGCAGGCACAAGGAATCCACCGGGTTGGCGGCCAGCCAGTCAATGACCTGAGGCAGCCTGACGGAGAGGGAATTGACGTTCCAGGTGGCAATTTGGGTCATTTTTTGGCTGTTTTCAGGTGTCAAATAGGTCTTAAGACCAATAAATACGGGTGCAAAAAGCTATTAAATATAGAGCTAATTCAGGGCTTCACCGGCGCTGGTGATTGGCGTAAATAGGTGACAAAACTGAATGCCATGCCGATGGCGCTGACGTGCTGCTCACGCGCTGACGCTAGCCAGTCTGAACCCAGCACAGGCGCGTAGGCATCGCCCACAAACTCTTGCGCGATGTCGGTCACTTCAATGCGCTGCGCAAGGGGTTCAGCTTGCGCGTAGATCTGAGCGCCACCAATGATCCACACATCATCAGCGTTTTTGCAGTGTGCCAGCGCGTCCGTCAGGCTGCCCGCAGTTTTCGCCCCTGCCGCTTGCCAGTCGGGCTGGCGCGTGATGACCACGTTGGTGCGCCCCGGCAGCGGGCGAAATTTTGGAGGCAAGGAGTCCCATGTTTTGCGGCCCATGATGACCGGGCAGCCCAGTGTGAGCTTTTTGAAATGCGCCAAGTCTTCAGGCAAGTGCCAGGGCATGGCGTTTTTGTGGCCGATCACGCCGTTGGCAGACCTGGCAAAGATCATGTTGATATTCATGCGTCAGACAGCGACCGGAGCCTTGATGGCCGGGTGGTGCTGGTAATTCAAAAATTCAAAATCATCAAACGCATAATCAAAAATGGATTCAGGTTGGCGTTTGATGTTCAGTGTGGGGTAGGGCATTGGCTCACGGCTCAACTGCAAGGCCACCTGCTCATGGTGGTTGCTGTAAATATGGCAATCGCCACCCGTCCAGATAAAGTCGCCCACATCCAGATCACACTGCTGCGCCACCATGTGGGTGAGCAGGGCGTAGCTGGCTATATTGAAAGGCACACCCAGGAAAATGTCGGCGCTGCGCTGGTACAGCTGGCAGCTCAGCTGTCCCTTGCCGCCGGGTGTCGTTGGTGGTGCAACATAGAACTGAAAGAATGCATGGCACGGCATCAGTGCCATTTTGCTGAGGTCAGCCACATTCCACGCGCT
>JANMIH010000500.1:0-2127 GCA_031375685.1 Polaromonas sp.
TGTATGGCGGCATTGCAGGGTTCAGCGTGCCACCAGATGCCGTCAAAGCCGCCAAGGAGCAGGGCTTGTTCGTGCTCAAGCGCGTCGGTGAAGTGCTGAAAACGGATGCCAAAGAGATGCGGGCTTTTCATTGACCGCTACATAATTAATAGCTGGTTGCGCTTGTATCTATTGGGATGAAGCTAATTCTGATGCCATTTAAAGTTTAATCAGCGTCGGGCCCAATCGTTTTCGCGAGGCTTCTAAGCGGATTGGCGCATTTTATTGACCTGCTGCGGCATTTGGATGTGCTCAATATGCTTTTACAGGCGCTGGTGGTTATGAATTTGTCGTTCGTTCTATGAACCTGCTGCACGACCTTTGGCCCAAATCGCATGTTCTTTCGGAAAAGCCGCCTTGTAGCGCGCGAGGTACGCCAGTGCTTCATCGTCTTTACCCAACAGCACAGCGCTTTCAATCAATTTCTCAATCACTCGTGGCTCGGGCGAGTAATGCAATAGTTGCCTGGCTGTAGTTAGCGTCCACTCAGCGTTGGCGAGCGTGAGCGGTGTAATTAACATCTCTGCAAACTGCACCTGGTCTGCGAACAGCCACGAGCTGCGAATTTTGCTCAGCGTGTCGGTGCGGTAAGCGGCTGAACGCGCTTCGGGCGCCAGATAGATCTGGCTGATACGGTGATAGTCCCAAGCGGCATACGCTATAAATAGCAGCAACACAATTGCTATTGAAATAATAGCTGATTGCGCCCGTACAATAATAGCCGGAGGCCAATTTGATGCCTTTTTTAAGCGATTTTCAGCCCCTACAGGCTGTTTTTGCCGCCAAAGCAACAAAATGCAGAGTCCAAACGCCATTTGAAACGGCCCGTACCACAGCGGGTATTCCAGCATGCTGTGCAGCAAAATCACTGCCATCACAGCCCACGCCATTTGCCGCGTGGCATCACGCTCAGCCCACGGCTTTTGCCGCCACACACACCACGTAAAACCACCACAAATTAGCAGCGCAGCAGGCACGCCCAGCTCAACCGCGAAATGCAGCGGCAGATTGTGAGCGTTGTCCAGAATGTCGCAAAACCGGGGCTCGTTGTACAGCGTGATGAAGTGCGCGTAGTCCAGCTCACCCCAGCCCCAGCCTAGCCATGGCTTTTGGACGATCAATTGCAGCACGTTGGACCATAGCATCAGGCGGCTGCCGCAGCCATCGTCCTGACTCAAACGCGCTGCAATGCCGTGTTCCGACAAATCAAGCCCCGCCAGGTAAGGCAAGGCAAATGCAGAAATGACGTAAGCCAGCACCGCACTGCCCAGCACCCAGCGCACCGCACTGCTACGCCACTGCCGCCCCCACCAGCCGCACAACGCACACACCAGCAACAATTGAAAAACCCCAGTGCGAGACGACGAGGCCGCATTGCCGATCATCAACAGAGCAGCCGCCAAGCAAGCCAACGCGATTACCTTGTAAGTGGCTTTGACCAACTCCCCATTAACCTTTGAGGCAGTCCAAAACCACCACAATAATGCAGACAACGAAATGTTGGTCAATGTCGCAAACTGGTTGCGCTGCCGCAAATTGGCAAAGGCTTGACCCAGCTCAGTCTGGTTGACCCAAGGCAACCAACTGCCCCCACCGCCAAAGTACTGGAACAGCCCGATGGCACAACTCAACAGCCCGGCAACCAGCCAGGCTGTGGCGGCGGCCGTTACGATCTGATTGTTTGAGGTCCAGTCAGAGGTGCGTCGGTAAATTCCAAACATGGCGGCAGCACAAGCCCATGAAAAAAGCAACGGCACCACAGCGGGAGAGGGGCCTGGCGCAAAGGGGTTGAGCCAGGGGAGTGCGATCAAAAAAAAAGCTGAGAGATAGAGCATGAAAAGCGACGGGCGTTCAAAGCAAAAAGCACCATTTTGCCGCCTACGGAAGAAAAGGCTCAACGCCAACGTCCTTGAAAGTGTCAGCCCTCAGAACCCGTCCCCGCGCAAGAAACCCTGAATTTGCCCCTGCTTGTCAAGCACGGCTACCCAGTCTTGCCGGGCAACCACAGGTAAGTAAAACCACTGCGTCATGTCGGCGCCTTTTTCAGTGGCCAGCTTGCGCGCGGCTTCTTGCTGGCTAGGTTGTTTT
>JANMIH010000503.1:0-2835 GCA_031375685.1 Polaromonas sp.
GATCCCGCCAGAACAATCAGATCAGCCAGCGAGATTTTTTTGCCCGAAGACTGGGCATTGTTGAAGTCCTTTTGAATCGCCTCCAGCACTTGCAGCACTTTTGCCAGCTCAGCCGGCTGGTTGACTTGCCAGTCCTTTTGCGGTGCCAGACGAATGCGTGCGCCGTTGGCACCACCGCGTTTGTCGCTGCCGCGAAAGGTCGAGGCTGATGCCCAGGCCGTGCTCACCAGTTGCGAGATGGTCAGCCCGGACGCGAGAATTTTGGCCTTCAATGCTGTAACGTCCAGCCCGTTGACCAGCTCGTGGTCAACTGCCGGTATCGGGTCTTGCCAGATCATCACCTCAGCGGGAACCAGCGCGCCCAGGTAGCGCGCACGTGGCCCCATGTCACGGTGCGTCAGCTTGTACCAGGCTCTGGCATAGGCATCTGCAAATTCAGCCGGATTGGCCATGAAATGCCGCGAGATTTTCTCGTACGCCGGATCCATCCGCATGGCCATGTCTGCGGTGGTCATCATGGGCGCGTGGCGCAGCGACGGATCGTGTGCGTCGGGCACGTCTGCGTTGGCTGCTGTGCCTTTGGGCTTCCACTGGTGTGCGCCTGCCGGGCTTTTGGTCAGTTCCCACTCGTGACTGAACAGGTTTTCAAAGTAGCCGTTGTCCCACTGAATCGGGTTGTTGGTCCACGCACCTTCGATGCCGCTGGTCACGGTGTGTACGCCCTTGCCGCTGCCAAAAGCGTTCTTCCAGCCCAGGCCTTGCTCTTCAATGCCTGCGCCTTCGGGCTCAGGCCCCACATATTGACCAGGGTCAGCCGCGCCGTGGGACTTGCCAAAGGTGTGGCCGCCCGCCGTTAAAGCCACGGTTTCGTAATCGTTCATGGCCATGCGTGCAAAAGTTTCACGAATGTCGCGTGCCGAGCCCACGGGGTCGGGCACACCTTCTGGGCCTTCGGGGTTCACATAGATCAACCCCATGTGGGTAGCGCCCAGCGGGTTTTCGAGCTGGCGCTCACCGCTGTAGCGCTTGTCGCTGCCCATCCATTTGGTTTCCGAGCCCCAGTACAGCTCTTCTGGCTCCCACACGTCAGGGCGGCCACCTGCAAAGCCGAATGTTTTTAAACCCATTGTGTCCATCGCCACTGTGCCTGCCAAAACCATCAGGTCAGCCCAGGACAGCTTGCGCCCATATTTTTGTTTGATGGGCCACAACAAGCGGCGTGCTTTGTCCAGGTTGCCGTTGTCGGGCCAGCTGTTCAGCGGTGCAAACCGCTGCATGCCAGAGCCAGCACCGCCCCGGCCATCAGCAATGCGATACGTGCCCGCACTGTGCCAGGCCATGCGCACAAAAAACGGGCCGTAGTGGCCATAGTCGGCAGGCCACCAGTCTTGTGAATCGGTCATCAAGGCCGTCAGGTCTTTGACCACAGCATGCAAGTCAAGTGTTTTGAATTCTTCAGCGTAATTGAAACCGTCGCCCATCGGGTCTGTCAGGGGTGAGTTCTGGTTCAAGCCTCTGAGGTTCAGCTGATTGGGCCACCAGTCGGCGTTGGTGCGCGCACTGGCTGTCGCCTGTTTGGACGCACCGCCTGAAAACGGGCATTGGCCTGCGCTGTGTGTTGTCGAGGGTACTTGATCTGACATAGGGGCTCCTGATGGTTAAGAATGAATGACCTGATTTTGAAGTGGTATGGTTAAAATAAAAAGACAATTAAAAACAACTATTTGATAGTTTTTATTAATCAATAAAAATCTCTCGCGAGAAAACGGGAGTAAAAGTGAGACATCATCTAGCCATGACCACATCAAAAGATCGCTACCCACATCCAGAACTCGCCAACCTGCCCGAGGACATTCGCGCCAAGATTCTGGAAGTGCAAACAAAAGCCGGCTTCATCCCCAACGTGTTTTTAGGCTTTGCCCGCCGCCCGGCCGAATGGCGCGCGTTTTTTGCGTACCACGATGCGTTGATGCTGCCTGAGTCAGTTGGGCGCACCAGCAACCTGACCAAAGGTGACCGCGAAATGATCGTCACCACCACAAGCGCGGCCAACAGTTGCCTGTACTGCGTGGTTGCGCACGGCGCGATTTTGCGGATTTATGAAAAGAAACCGCTGGTGGCCGACCAGGTCGCCGTGAACTACAAAAAAGCCGACATCACGCCACGCCAGCGCGCCATGCTGGACTTTGCAATGAAGGTGTGCCTGGCTTCACACAGCATTGAAGACGCTGATTTTGCGGCGCTGGCAGCCCACGGGTTTGACGACGAAGACGCCTGGGACATCGCCGCCATCACCGCGTTTTTTGGTCTTTCTAACCGCATGGCCAGCTTCAGCGGCATGCAGCCAAACCCGGAGTTTTACTTGATGGGTCGGGTTCCGAAACAGAAATAGGGCGAGATTTATTGCTATTTTATTTGTAGCTGCTTGCGCCCGTATTTATTGGCCAAAAAACCATTTTTATCCTGAAAATCAGCTTAGAACGACCTGCCTGAGCCAGTCTGGCAGCGTTTTAGACTTTTGAAGCGGGAAGTCAACCCAGATGGTGGTAGCCCCACCCGCTGCGCAAATCACGCCGGGCTCGCTGGTCAGTTCCATCGTGCCCCAGGTCTCAAATGTTGTGCGGCCCGGGTCTGACACGTACATCTTGATCAGCACGTCGCCCGGGTATTGCAGTTGCTTGTAAAAATTGCAAAACGCATTGACGATGACCGGGCCTTCGCCTTTTGAGTCAGGCGCGCAGCCAATGCTGCTCATCCACTCAATGCGAACTGTTTCCAGGTAGCGAAACTACATGGCGTTGTTCAGATGGTTCATCGCATCCATGTCGCCCCAGC
>JANMIH010000532.1:0-2425 GCA_031375685.1 Polaromonas sp.
GGCCATAAATGCTTGCTCGCGTGCTGGCTCTGCCCATGCAATAGGCACTGTTGCTGCCGCGCTGGCATCGGGGGTGAGGGCGGTCATGGTGTCGGCGTTTTCGTGGCGTGGCGGTCATGGATAATCATGGCTGATTCTACAAACGGGTTTACCTTCCTACTCATGATGCGCCGCGCATCCCGCCAGCTTTTTATTCTCTCTCCGGTGCGTCGTGCCGTTCTCTGTCTGGTGTCTGCCACCGGGCTGGGGATGCTGGGCGCGCCTGCGCGGGCGCAGGATGCAGACCCTGACAATGCGCCATTGGTGCTGAAAAGCAGCCCCATGCTGGCCGAAACACCGCCTGATGACCCGGCCAGCACACCGCCGACCTTTGTCTTTGGCGACCGTATTTCTGGCCGCACGGACCTGGAAACCATCATTGACGGCAACGCCGAGGTGCGCCGCGGTAAAAACGCCATTCGCGCCGACCGCATTGAGTACTACCAGCCCGATGACCAGACCATCAGCCGCGGCAATGTGCGCATCAACAGTGGCGGTAACTTGTTCAATGGCCCTGAGCTGCAGTTGAAAGTAGATACCTTTGAGGGCTTTTTCTTAAGCCCCAGTTACCGGTTTTTGTCCAACGGCGGCAATGGCACCGCGCAGCGCATTGACTTTATCAACGACAAGCGTTTGGTGGCAAGTGATGCCAACTTCACCACCTGCGAGCGTACGGATGAAAAAACCTGGGAGCCTGCCTGGGTGCTGAGCGGTACCAGCTTCAAGTTTGACCAGGAATCTGAAACCGGTGAGGCCACAGGTGCGGTGCTGCGGTTTAAAAACGTGCCGATTCTGGCCTTTCCGACCATCAGCTTCCCGCTCAGCGACAAACGTAAATCCGGCTTGCTGCCCCCGACGTTCAACCTCGACAGCACCAGCGGTTTTGAGGTCAGCCAGCCGTATTACTTCAACATTGCGCCCAACCGTGATGCCACGCTGACCACCACTGTCATGAGCAAGCGCGGCATCAATCTGGGCGCTGAGGCGCGCTACCTGGAGCACGACTATGCGGGCAGGCTGCGCACCAACTATCTGCCCAGCGACGCCTTAAGAAAAATCAACCGCTGGTCTTATGCCCTGGAGCACACTGGCACCATCAACACCGGCTTGAGTGAAGTGGGCAGTCTGGGCCTGAACCTGAATCTGAACCGCGTCAGTGACAACAACTACTGGCGTGATTTCCCGCGCAGCAGCAGCTCGCTGACGCAACGCCTGTTGTCAAGCGATGGCAGTTTGAACTGGAGCAAGGGTTACTTGTCCACATCGGTGCGGGCGCTGAAGTGGCAGACCCTGCAAGACCCGTTGTCAGTCATCGTGCCGCCTTACGACAGGTTGCCGCAAATCACAGCAGCTTATACCCGGATCAATGTGCCGGTGGCGGGCGTCAGCGGGTTTGACTGGTCCGCGTCTGGCGACTTCACGCGATTTTCGTCAGACCGGCTGTTGACCAAACAACCCAACTCCGACCGGGCAGTGTCGATCACCCAAATCAGCCGCCCCTTTATATCGCCTGGCGGTTACATCACGCCCAAGCTACAACTGCACGCGACCACCTATAAATTTGACTCGCCGCTGGTGGGTGGTGCCACCACCGCTTCACGCGCTGTGCCCACCTTCAGCCTGGACAGCGGTTTGCAGTTTGAGCGCCCGGCCAATGTGTTTGGCCGCAACTTCACGCAAACGCTGGAGCCTCGCGCTTTTTATGTCCGCACGCCTTACCGTGACCAGTCGCGCCTGCCCAATTACGATTCAGGTGCAAACGACTTCAACTTTGCCACCGTGTTCACGGAAAACGCTTTTGTCGGCAACGACCGCATTTCTGACGCCAACCTGCTCACGCTGGGCGTGACGTCGCGGCTTTTAAACCCTGATACCGGCGCCGAGGCGGTGCGGGTGGGTGTTGCACAGCGCCTGCGATTTGCGGACCAGAAAGTCACACTGCCAGGCGGCTTGCCAGTCACCGACCGCATCAGCGATGTGCTGTTTGGCACGTCGATTAACTGGGTACCCGAATGGTCGTTTGACGGCACGCTGCAGTACAACCCGAAAATCAGCAAGTCCGAGCGGTCAACCTTTGGCGTGCGCTACAGCCCCAGCAACTACCGCGTGGTCAGCGCATCGGTCAGGCGCCAGCGCAATGTCAGCAGCTCGCTTGACGTGGGCTGGCAGTGGCCCATCAACGACCTGTGGGGCGACAAAGGCAAAGACCTGGGTGCTGGCAACGGGCAAGGCGGCGGGCGCTACTATGGTGTGGGCAGGCTTAATTACAGCTTTCAGGACAAAAAACTGGTTGATGCCGTCGTGGGCTTTGAGTACGATGGCTGCTGCTGGATTGGCCGGGTGGTGCTGCAGCGCTCGCAAAGCGGTGTCGCTACGGCCAACACCC
>JANMIH010000012.1:0-13351 GCA_031375685.1 Polaromonas sp.
CATTGTGGAATGTGACGTGACCTTTACCAAAGACAAGGCGCTGGTCTGCCGTCATGCTCAAAATGACCTGCACACCACCACCAATATTTTGGCTACGCCGCTGGCTGCCAAATGCACCAGGGGTTTTACCCCGCACGACCCGGTGGCCAATACGCCTGCCAGTGCTGAATGCCGTACCAGTGACATCACGCTGGCGGAATTTAAAACGCTGCGCGGCAAAATGGATGCCGCTAACACCAAAGCCAAAACCGTGGCTGAATATATGGCAGGCACAGCCAGCTGGCGCACTGATCTGTACAGCGGCCCGACCAGCGGCACACTGATGACGCACGCCGAGAGCATTGCGCTTTTCACCCGGTTGGGCGTGAAGATGACGCCCGAGCTGAAGTCAGCCAGCGTCAGCATGCCGTTTGAGGGCTTCAGCCCGGAAAACTATGCCCAAAAAATGATAGACGAGTACAAGGCTGCCAACGTACCTGCATCTCGCGTTTATGCGCAGTCGTTCAATAAAAACGATGTGCTGTACTGGGTTAAAAATGAACCCGCTTTTGGCAACCAGGCGGTGTTTCTGGACAGTGCCAACAAATCCGCTGACTTGCCAACTTTGGCGCAGTTGCAAGGCTACAAAAAAGAAAGCATTCGAATTGTTGCGCCGCCGATTTTTGCACTGCTTGACGTGCAAGACGGCAAGCTGGTCGCATCAAGCTATGCCAAAAACGTCAAGCAAGCCGGACTGGGCATCATTACCTGGAGCCTGGAGCGATCAGGACTGCTGGCCAGCGGCAACCCCGGCTGCTATTACCAAACCGTGAGCTCAGTTATCAAGCGCGAAGGCGACGCGATGCAGGTGCTCGACGTACTGGCCAAAGACGTCGGGATCATGGGTATCTTTTCAGACTGGCCCGCCACGGTGACGTACTACGCCAACTGCATGGGCATCAAATAGTGCTTAACGCAGGCCGAAAAATGACAGCACGAAGCCGATAACGACGATCAGACCGACGATGTAAATGATGGTGTTCATGGTGTACCTTTTAGGAATTGAAGACTTACTTTGCCGGAATCAAAATGATCGTGTCCGAGCTGGTTTGCGGCTGAATATTCACCACACCTGGGGTTGAAGGCACGACGACCGTTTCAACCTGAGTCAGAACACCACCGCCAGCAACGCTGCCTTGGGGGTTGCCGTAGCCGGATACCCGAGCCTGGCAAGCCGTTTTGTCCTCACCTTGCAACACGTCGCATCGTTTAAGCGCATTGGCTTGGTACATCCCGCCTGAGTTGTCGATCTTGCCTGCGCGCTTGGCCGCGTTGGCGTTGCGTACCTCTGTCATGCAGGTTTCACGGCTTTGCTGGGTGGTGCCATTGTTGCAGGCAGCCATTTCGCTGGCAGCGTTGCCGGTGTTGTCAATGCCGGTGGTGCCTGATGCGATTTGTGCGGTTGCTGTTACTGCAAGCAAGGCCGTCATTGAAAAGGCGCAAATACTTTTTGCGATCTGTTTGCGAGTCATGGTCATCTTCATCTCCAGAGTGAGCTCACATTGAGCCGATGGATGAAGATTACGGGTGCAGCGGCAAAACGCTTGCAGGTCAGGTGTCCTATCGGCGCGCGTTCAGTGCCTGTGTTGCTGTAGGACGCAGCCTTAACGATCTGATCAGGTAGACCAGATGCGTGGGCTGGCAGCGTCCAGTTGCCACAATTGCCGCCGCCAGGCCAGCCATATCGTTCGCAGCAGCGCCATGGCAGGCTCCACAACAGGCGCCAGTACCCGCACCAGCACCACCTGGCTGTCCGTGCTGGTCGCACCTGCAGTGGCGCAAAGGGGGTTCGCTTCAATCACGCTGCGTGCGGCATCAAGTGCGTCTTGTCTGCGCTGGCGGTTCAATTTGCTGCCTGACACCAAAAAAAGTGTGGCGAAGCAGCGGTGCCCGGCCAAGCCAACAGGGCTGTTCAGCAATAAAGCATCAAGTGCTTTGATGTTGGCACGCTCCAGCCACACGCCCGGCATTTCCAGGTGCTGGCAAAACTGGCCTGATTCAAAGGGCTTGCTGGCTGCAGGTAAACCCAGTGCAGTCACATCCCAGCCTATCAGTTCTGCACCAGGGGCGAGTGTCAGTGTCAAGCGGTTTTCAGCCAGACAGCCGCTGTAGGCTATGGTTTCGAGCGGTAGCCATTCCATGCGCGCATCTTCTGCAACTTTGATGTGGGTGCGCTGCAATGCCGTCTCACCCTCTGATCGGTAAAAGCGGGTGGCGCCGGGAGTGGTCAGCAAACCATGCGCGCTGCTGGCCACGTCAATCGTTAAATCCAGCGTGTCGCCACCGACCAGGCCGCCCGGCGGGTGTACGAGCACGTTGTGGCAAATGGCATCGCCTTCAGGATACAGGCTTTGCAAAATACGCAGCGGGCCGGTATGTATGTGGCGGGCTACTGTGCGGCCCGTTTCAAATCGGTAAGCAAGGTCGAGTTGGGCGTGCCATGTCATGCAGCTTGACTCACACTGCTTTTACTCGTTATTGGAGCTGCGGTGCGCCCACTGGGTGGTGTGCTTTTCTATGTAGCTGAACAGTTCGTACATCACCATCGCCATCGCACCGACCACCACCAGGCCACTGAAAGCCAAGCCCATTTGCATGGCTGAGCCGGCGGAGATCAACAGGTAGCCAATGCCCTCGTTGGCGGCGGTCATTTCGCTGACGGTGGTGCCCACAAAAGCCAGCGTGATCGCCACCTTCAAAGACCCGTAAAAATACGGCATCGAGCGCGGCAAGCCGACCTTGACCAGTACGTCCCAGCGCTTGGCACCCAGCACGCGCAGCACGTCTTCGAGCTCGGGCTCCAGCGTGGCCAGGCCGGTGGCAATGTTGACCATGATGGGGAAGAACGAGATCAAGAACGCCGTCAAAATCGCCGGGCCGATGCCAATGCCAAACCAGACCACCAGAATCGGCACAAAAGCAGCTTTGGGCAGCGCGTTAAAAGCTGTCATCAGCGGGTAAACCGCCGCATATGCCAGGCGCGACGAGCCGACCACAAAACCCAGCAGCACGCCGACGGCGATGGCTATGCCAAACCCGGCCATGGTGACCCAGTAAGTGCGCCAGGCGTGACCCAAAATGACTTCCTTGTATTCCCAGGTCTGCGTGGCAATGCGGAGCGGGCTGGGGAAGATGAACTCCGACACCTTGAACACGGTGCAGATCAATTGCCACGCAGCAATGATGATGACAAGCAGCACCCAAGGGGCCCAGAATTGAAGTTTCTTGTTATTCATGAGAGTGCTCTGTCAGGCTGCTGAGACTGTTTTTCGGATGGCACCAATGTGCCCACGCAGCTCGTGCACGATGTCTGTAAACTCTTTGGTGTAAGTGATTTCCAGGTCACGCGGGCGTGGCAGGTCGATTTCTTTTTTCACCACAAAACGGCCTGGGCTTTTGCTCATCACGTAGACGGTGTCGGCCAAAAACACTGACTCGCGCAGGTCATGCGTGACCAGAATCACATTGAATTTTTGCACCGCCCACAGGTCCCGCAAAATGCACCACAGCTCTTCACGGGTGAAGGCATCGAGCGCACCAAAAGGCTCGTCGAGCAGCAGCATTTTGGGCTCATGCACCAGCGCCCGGCAAATGCTGGCGCGCTGCTGCATACCACCTGAGAGTTGCCACGGAAACTTGTCACCGTAGCCAGCCAGGCCCACGCTTTCGAGCAGCTTGAGCGCGCGCTCCTCGTATTCCTTGCGTTTGGCTTTGAAGTTACTGCGGTAGGGCTCGACAATCTCCAGCGGCAGCAGCACGTTGTCAAGCGTGGTGCGCCACGGCAACAGCGATGGCGCCTGAAACGCCATGCCCGAAATTTTCAGCGGCCCGGTCACAGGTTGGCCGTCGATCAGAATTTTGCCAATCGACGGCATTTTCAAACCCGTGGCCAGCTTCATGAAAGTTGATTTGCCGCAGCCCGAGGGTCCTACGATGGCAATGAATTCGCCTTGCTTGACTTTCAGGTCAATCGCCTCGACCGCAAACTGTTTTTTGGCTAAAAATTCTTCGTTGTAGGCCAGCCAGACGTTGGAAAAGTCTACGAAGTCGTTTTTAGCATCAGTTGGGGTCATGTTGAGGCGTTTTTAGCAATGAAATCATGCTTTAGCCCAATAAAATCGCGCGCAAGCAGCTATGAAAATAATAGTAATTAAACCAGGCTTATTTCTTCGGCAGGATGTTCAGCTCAGCCACGGTTGGCAAGAAAGAACCATTCCACACGGCGTCAGGGTTCACGCGCGACTTGGTGGCAAAGGCGTCAGACACCTGCGATGCCATCAGTGACAGGCGCGGACCTTTGATCTGGCCAAAGCCTTCGGCGCGTGCGTCCGGGCTGTTGATGACGGTGTCAATTGCCAACTGCAAGCGTCGGGTTTCCAGAGCGGTGTTGATGATGCCGTCACGCGCTTTGACGTCATTGATCGCGGCGGCTGGGTTTGCGATGACTTCTTTCGCGCCTTTGGTGAAGGCCTGTAAAAACGCCTTGATGGCAGCCGGGTTTTCTTTGATCAGCTTGGGTGTGGCAATGATGACGTTGCCGTAAAGCTTGACGCCGTTATCCGCGTAAGGGATGACCACCACGTCTTCGGCTTTGACGCCGCGTGCTTCCAGGTTCAGCAAGGATGTGAAAGTAAAACCCGTGATGGCATCAACATCGCCGCGCGCCAGCATGGTTTCGCGCAATGGGGGGTCCATGGCGGTCCACTGCACGCCCGTCACGTTGTTGGCTTTGGCAAAAATCGGAAAGGCGCGGCGGCCTGCATCAAACACCGGGGCCCCGAGTTTTTTACCGTTCAAATCTGCGCTGGTTTTGATGCCTGATTTTTTCAGGGCCATCACTGAGGCTGGCGTGTTGTTGTAGACCACCATCACAGCCACTGGCTTGTTGGGCGCGTCCGGGTTGTTGGCGTGGAACTCCATCAGTGCGGCCAAATCGGCAAAACCCATGTCGTAGGTGCCCGACGCTACGCGGGTCACAGCGCCACCTGAGCCATTGCCGGCATCCACCGTGACGTCAAGCTTGGCGTCTTTGAAATAGCCTTTGGCTGTGGGCGTCAAAAACAGGGCGGCGGGGCCTTCAAAACGCCAGTCAAGCTGGAATTTGATCGGTGTGTTTTGTGCCTGGGCAGCGCTAGAGAAGGCGGCTGCAAGTGCCAGAGCTGCAGTGGTTTTGATAAAAGCGCGTTTGAACATGAAAAAGCTCCAGAGGGAAGATAAAAGTGAATTCGCAGAGAGTTACACAGGTACGTAAGCAAAATCAGTGCCTGTGGGTTTTTGCCTGTGATCGGCACGCACCAATCAGGCCTCTATTTTCAGGTCATATTGGTGCATAGGATGCTTGCTTTTGCACAAAACAGCCCCGTGAATACCCGGGTGTTGCCCGATTTGGTGCATTAGGTGGTTCAGGCCAGCAAGTCGCTCAGCGTCCGGGAAATCACTTTGGTCGCCCGGCGCAGGTCGTCAAGCGCCAGCCGCTCGTCGGCGCGCTTGGCGTGGGACTCCAGCACGGTGCGCGGCCCCGCACCATAAATCACGCCGGGTATGCCCGCTTCGCAAAACAGCCGTACGTCGGTGTACAGCGGTGTGCCAAGCGCAGGTATCGGCTCGCCAAAAACAGCCTGGCCATGCTTTTGAAGGGCATCGACCAGCGGTTGGTTGCCCGGCAACGGTTGCATGGCTCTGGCCAGCAAAATGCGCTTGATATCGACGGTGACGCCCGTTGTTTGCGTAGCAGTTTGAAGGATGATTTGCCTGAGCGTCGCTTCAACCTCAGCCGGGTTTTCTTCAGGGATCATACGGCGGTCCAGCTTGAAAGTGACGCGGCCTGGCACCACGTTGGTGTTGGTGCCGCCTTCAATCTGGCCAATGTTCAAATACGGGTGCGTGATGCCTTCAACGCTTGAGGTGACTTGCTTGTAAAGCGCGTTTTGCGCATACAGCGCGGTCAAAATTCTGTTGGCCGCTTGCAGTGCGTCGATGCCTGAATCAGGAATCGCCGCATGCGCCATCTTGCCGTGGACGGTGACTTCCATTTGCAGGCAGCCGTTGTGCGCCGTGATGACCTGGTAGCTGAAGCCTGCGGCAATCATCAGGTCAGGCTTGATGATTTGGTGCTTCAGCAGCCAGGCCGGGCCGACCTCGCCACCGAATTCTTCGTCATAGGTGAAGAGCAGCTCAACGCTGCCGTGTGTGGGTTTGGCCACGGCTTCCAGCGCGCGCACCGCAAAAGCAAAGGTTGAAAAGTCGCATTTGCTGACAGCGGCAGCGCGGCCAAAAATGTTGCCACTGTCAATCTCGCCGCCATACGGGTCTTTGGTCCAGCCTTCGCCGGGCGGCACAACGTCGCCGTGGGCATTCAGCAGAACTGTTCTGCCTGCACCGTACTTTCGGCGCACCACCAGGTTGGTGATGGATTCCAGCCCCGCCGCTTTTACTTCAGCCTGCGGCACAGGGTGCTTTTCAGCGTCAAGTCCCATCGCGTGCAACAGCTCGGCAGTGCGCTCGGCATGCGGGGCGTTGTTGCCAGGTGGCGTGTCAGTCGGTACACGAATCAGCGCTTGTAAAAACGCCACCTGCTCGTCAAAGTGCGCGTCAATCCAGTGGTCGATCTTGTCGTAGTCTGTCATGTGTTTTCTTCGGCTAATTGCATCAAGAGCTGAGTGAAGGCATCAATGCACAACTGAATGTCGTCACTGGTGGTGCTTTCAAGCGGGTTGTGGCTGATACCAGAATTTTGGCCCCGCACAAACAGCATCGCCTGCGGCATGATTTTGTGCAGCTTCATCGCGTCATGACCTGCGCCGCTGGGCAGGCGGTGCATGGGAACGCCCAAGGCTTTCACGGCTGTTTCCCAGCGCTGTTGCCATGCAGGCGCGCTGGGTGCGGCGGCGGCGCGCTCTGTCAATTCGGTGGTCACTGAAACCCCTCGGCGTTCGCATATCGCGCTGACTTCTGCCAGTACATCATTGACCAAGGCATCGCGTTGCGCGTCCAGCGGGGCACGTAAATCGAGCGAAAAAAGGCAGCGCCCCGGCACGACATTGATCGAGCCGTTCGGGACATTCAACATGCCCACCGTACCGACCGAGTCCGCATCCTGCGCGGCGCGTTTTTCAACGAACAGCGCTATCTCAGCCGCAGCCGTGGCTGCATCACGGCGCGTGGCCATAGGTGTGGTGCCTGCGTGACTGGCAAGACCATTGACTTCACACAAATAACGCACATTGCCATTGATGGAGGTAACGATGCCTAGCGGAATGTCAAGTGCATTGAGCACGGGGCCCTGTTCAACGTGGACCTCGACAAAGCCCAGATAGTTTGCCGGGTCACGCTTGATCAGGGGGATGTCGTTGACCTTCAAACCTGCATCAGCCATCGCCTCGCGCATGGTGATGCCGTCTGCGTCTTTTTGATCCAGCCATTCGGGCTTGAAGTCCCCCAACAGAGCGCCTGAACCTAAAAAAGTCGCCTTGTAGCGCTGGCCTTCTTCTTCGGCAAAACCCACGACTTCAATGTTGAAGGGCAAGCGTTTGCCTTGTGCATGTAGCTGGCGTACGCACATCATGGGTGTGAGAATGCCCAAACGTCCATCGTACTTGCCACCATTGCGCACGGTGTCGTAATGGCTGCCGGTCAGCAAGGTTTTGGCATCCGGCGTTGAAGCCTTGTAGATGCCCACCACGTTGCCAACTGCGTCAATGCTGACATCGTCAAAACCGCATTCATGCATTTTGCTGGTGATAAAAGCGGCACATGCACGGTGTGCGTCCGTCAAATACGTGACGGTGAGCTGTCCTTTTTCTTTGTAGCCGTCGTCGCTGAACCGGGCCATCGCCTCATGCCAGTCCCACTGCATGTTGCCCAGCTCCGGGGTGAAACCAAACTTGTCGTTCAAACGCAGCTCCACCACGCGGTGGATGTTGCGCAGGCACTCGGTCAGTTCAAACTCGGGGTGGTTTTGCAGGCGGCGGGTAAAGGTGCTGATGATCTGCTGTTTGGTCAAGCCGTTGCCGCGAGTGCCGCGCACCGCCAATATGAACGGAAAGCCAAACTTGGTGTTGTAGTCTGTGTTCAGTTGCTGGATGGTTGCAAATTCTTCCGCCGTGCATTGCGTCAGACCAGCGGTTTGTTGCTCATGCGTCGATTCAGTGGTCAGGCTTTGGCTGACCATCGCCTTACCAGCCAACTCGGGGTGGGCTCGTATCAAATCTGTTTGGGCCTGTTTGCCAGCATTTTTCAGCACCACGGTCATGGCATGCTTTAGATGCGCCAGTGACTGAAACGGTCTGGCGGCCAGCGCTTTGTCCGCTATCCACGGTGAGTGTTCGTACAAGCCGCCGAGCAGCTGCAGCGCCTCGGTGTGCGGCGCGTTGTTGATGTGGTCTAGCGTGAGTGTCATGGTTTGTTGGCTGTAAAAGGATGCGCGGTTTGCCAGTGCTTTGCAATATCAGCACGGCGGCAGACCCAGACGTGGCTGAGTTTTTCAATGTGGTCCAGAAACTTTTGCAGGGCCACTATTCGCCCAGCCCTCCCAAGAAGTCTGCAATGCATGCCAATGCTCATCATCTTTGGGCGGTCAAGTCCCGCAGGGTCGCCTTCAGCGTACAGCGCATCAAAGCTGTCACGCAGATAAATGAAAAAATCCTCAGCTTGCGCGAACCCCTGCGCCGACGAAAACCGCATGTCGTTGGCATCCAGCGTGTAGGGCACAACGAGGCGCGGCACGGTTGTTTTGTCAGTGCGCTGGACGGGTGTCCAGAATGGCAAATCGTCACCGTAATAGTCGCTGTCGTACAAGGTACGGCCATCGTCTGCCACCAGACGGCGGGTGTTGGGGCTGTCGCGGCCGGTGTACCAACCCAGTGGGCAAGTACCGGTGAGTTTTTCAATCGCTTCCATGCCAAGGCGCATGTGCTCGCGTTCTGTCGTCTCATCGACTTGCTGATAGTTGATCCAGCGCCAGCCGTGGCAGGCAATCTCGTGGCCCAATTCAACAAAGGCAGCGGTTACATCAGGCGCACGTTGCAAAGCCATGCCCACGCCAAACACGGTCAGCGGCAACTGGCGCTTTTCAAACTCGCGCAAAATCCGCCACACGCCAGCGCGTGAGCCATATTCATAAATGCTTTCCATGCTCAGGTGTCGGTCTGCAAAGGCTGCCGGGCTGAACATCTCAGACAAAAACTGCTCGGATCCGGCATCGCCATGCAGCACCGAGTTTTCTCCGCCTTCTTCGTAATTCAAGACGAACTGCACCGCAATACGCGCCTTGCCCGGCCACTGGGCGTGGGGCGGGTTGCGGCCATAGCCGATCAAGTCGCGCGGGTAGGGTTTATCGTTATTGGCGGCTATCATCGTTGTAATTATCGGTGACACAACGCACCATTTGAGCTGACCTTTTGTTATGAACCTTATTTGGAGATGACTCGCCATGGGCTTGAGCACACATGTACTGGACACAATGATGGGCGTCCCCGCCAGCGGCATGGCGGTGTCGCTTTACACCACCAGCGGCGGTAACGCCACGCTGGTCAAGCAGTTCACCTTGAACAGCGATGGGCGCAACCCGGATGGCTTGCTGTACGACAACGCCTCATTAAAAGCGGGTACTTACCGGCTCGTGTTTGACGTGGCCGCCTATTTCAAATCCCGAAGTGTGGTGCTGCCAGAACCGAACTTTTTAAACAACGTCACGATTGATTTTGGTGTGGCTGATGTGACCGCGCATTACCATGTGCCGCTGCTGGTCAGCCCATGGAGCTATTCGACTTATCGTGGGAGTTAAAGGGGCAGCGTATTGCACGCACTGAAAAGCGTGGGGGTGCTAATTTTGGCCTTCAGTCAGCGTGTCCAATTGAAATTTGCCACTCTTGTGCCACAACCAGGTATCGGTGTACACCACCTTGCCCATGCGTGCTGGCGCGGGGAAGGGCGAAGCGCTGCGTATGGTGCGCTCAATTTCTGCCACCACTTCAGGCGCATGGTTGGGCGCACGCATCCAGTCCAGCTTGGTGACGCGGCCAACGCGGTCAATTTCAACATTCAACACGCCAATGGCGTACAGCAGCGGCGGCATTCTGCCTTTGAAGATGCGATGGGCATTCAGTCCGTACAAGTGGGTTGCGCCGTCTGAGCGATAGGCTCTGGGCGTGGTGGCCGCTGAGCTGCGGGCTGAGCCCTCATTGCCGGGGACGGGACCGATGATCGGGGGGGACGGCTCGGGAGTTGGGATTGCGACTGGTTTGGGTGGTTCTTGCATGGGGGTTTTACAGGCGGTAACCAGGACAGCTGCCGCGCTGGAGACCAGTGCGGTGAGCCAGAAACGACGAGGGGCGGCGGTTAAAGGGTCTTTTCTCATGGCTGTTGTGGTGTGAGTTTGTTTTAATACAAGTGGCTAGTTATGGCTATTTTGCCAATGTTTATATCTCTTTTCTGCGGTTTATGTCACCCGTGATTTCCAGCAGCTCGCGCCAGGACCTGTCCATTTTCCTTGAACTTTTAGAGCATCAGTTTGCTGTGCTGGTGCAGGTGGATGCGGCTGAAGGATCTGTGCCGCGTGAGGCTGGCGCGTGGATGGCGGTTTTCAGTGATGCGCTGGTGGGCACAGTTGGCGGCGGGCATCTTGAGTTTGATGCGATTGTGCAAGCCCGTGAGATGTTGGCGACTGGCGGTACAAAAACCACTCGTTTTGCGCTCGGCCCATCACTGGGCCAGTGCTGTGGGGGTGTGGTACATCTGCGGTTTGAATGTGTGGAGGCGCAAGACAGTGCTGCCTTAAAACTGAGGCTACAGCCCGCATTGCAACCTGTCGCATTGTTTGGTGGTGGCCACGTGGGTCATGCCCTGGTTGAGGTGCTGGCCCGTCTGCCGTTTGCGGTGACGTGGATAGACAGCCGCGAGGGTGTGTTCCCACAAAATTCGCCGCCCGGCGTGACCTGTGAGCATTCCGAACCTGTTCAGTCTGCAGTCCGTAGCCTGGCATCACAGTGCCGCATCCTCGTCATGAGCTTTAGCCATGTCGAAGACCTGGACGTGTTGGCGGCCTGCCTGATGCGCCAGCGCGAGCATGCTGACTTGCCCTACATCGGCTTGATAGGCAGCAAAACCAAATGGGCCACCTTCCGCAGTCGGCTGCTGGCACGCGGCTTTTCAGATGCTGAACTGGCGCATGTGACCAGCCCGATTGGCGTGCCCGGCATTGCAGGCAAGGAGCCGGAGGTAATTGCAGTGGCGGTGGCGGCACAGTTGTTGCAAGGCATCACGAGTGGGTAAAATCATTTTTTCAAGTCGCAGCGGAGCCAGTGAAATCATCATTTCCAGTGTTCGCGACCCAATGACTGTTCAGAGCGCCCGCAGTGGTGAACAGGTTTGCAACACGTCAAGCGTTTTGCTAAATTAGGCGCGACTCATGGAAAGTTATCTTCTCGACTGGGCCAATTTGCTGCTGCGCTGGGCGCACGTCATCACCGCCATTGCCTGGATTGGCTCTTCTTTTTACTTTGTCTTTTTAGATTCCAGCCTGACCCCGCCGGTTGACGAAGACCTGAAAAAGCAGGGCGTAAGCGGCGAGCTGTGGGCGGTACATGGCGGCGGGTTTTACCACCCCGTCAAATTTGCTGTTAAACCGCCCGCGCTGCCGAGCCACCTGCACTGGTTTTACTGGGAAAGTTACAGCACCTGGATCACTGGGTTTGCGCTGTTGACCGTGTCGTATCTGTGGAACGCCAGCGCTTACCTGATTGACAAGTCGAAGATGGACTGGCAGCCCAGCACGGCGATTGTTGTGGCGCTGTCATTTTTTGTCGTTTTCTGGCTGTTGTACGACGCAATTTGCCGTGTGTTTGGCAAAGGCAAACATGGTGATGCCATCGTGGGTGCAGGCGTGGCGGTGCTGGTTTGTGCCGCATCCTGGCTGGCCTGCCACTGGTTCGCCGGGCGCGCAGCGTTTTTATTGGTCGGCGCCATGATTGCCACCGCCATGAGTGCCAACGTGTTTTTCTGGATCATTCCCGGCCAGCGCACCGTGGTGGCCGACATCAAGGCAGGCCGACCTGTTGACCCCATCCACGGGGTGCGCGGCAAGCAGCGCAGCGTTCACAACACCTACTTCACGCTGCCCGTGCTGTTTGCCATGCTCAGCAACCACTACAGCTTTACCTGGAGCCATCCGCAAAACTGGCTGGTGCTGATATTGATGATGTTCGCCGGCGCAGCGATCCGGCAGTTTTTTGTGCTGCGCCACGGCTACAAGCTGGGGCGCAATCGTCATCCCATCGCCTACGCGCTGGTGGGAGTAGCCGTCATTGTTGGGGCGATTGTGTGGATGAAACCTGCGCCTACCGCAGTCACACCAGTTGCTATTAATTCAGAAGCTGGTCGCGCTTATATCCAGAGCGCTACGGGCCAAAATGACTATCAAAAAGTAGCCAAAATCATTGAAAACCGCTGCTACGCCTGCCACGGCTCTCAAGTGCAGATGAAAAATGTACGGCTCGATTCCCCCGCACTCATCACGCAGCATGCGCAGTCGGTTTACCAGCAGGTGGTGGTGACCAAACTCATGCCCATGAACAACTCAACCGGCGTAACAGACGAGGAGAGGGCGCAGATCAAGCAGTGGTTTGAGGCGGGTGCGAAGACGCAGTAGCTTGCAATGTCAGTTCCCAGGTCTCGCCTGTCAGGTCATGTCCAAAACCCTGATAAGGTTCGCTTTTTGTGAGTCTGAATCCACGCTTTGAGTAAATTGCCCGTGCCGCCTGCAAACCCGAATTCGTCCACAGCACCATCTTTTTGTAGCCCGCGCTGCGCGCAAACGCCATGCACTCATCGCAAAGCCTGCCGCCCAAGCCCAGCCCCCGCGCTTCGGGCGTCAAAATCAGCAAACGCAGTTGTGCCGTGGTTTTAGACTTGCGCACCACAAAGGCAGACCCGACCCGCACGCCATCAACCTCAGCTATCCAGCACTTTTCATGTTCGGGTTGCCACTTTTGGACAATGCCGCTGACGATCTTCAACACCAGTGCTTCAAAGCTGGCGTCCCAGCCATATTCACGCCAGTAAATCTCCCCATGCTGTTGCACCACCCAGCCCATGTCGCCGGGTTGTGGGTCTCGCAAGACGATGCTGTGTTCGCCCATCAGTGCCCAGCCGATTTGGACAGCAAATTCAGCACCCCCACCCCCGCCACAATCAGCGCCATCCCCAGTATGCCCATCGCGTCAATCTTTTGACCGTGAATAAAGTAGGCGGCAATCGTTATCAGCACAATGCCCAGGCCTGACCAGATGGCGTAGGCCACGCCTGTGGGGATGGT
>JANMIH010000042.1:0-4433 GCA_031375685.1 Polaromonas sp.
CTGGAAAACCGCTTCACGGGCTGGGCTGATGTGCCCCTGACCGACACCGGCATCGCTCAGGCCAAAAACGCTGGCAGACTGCTGGCAGAGGCGGGTTATGACTTCGATGTGGCCTACACGAGCGTACTCAAGCGCGCCACCCACACCCTGTGGCACACGCTGGACGCGATGGATCGCACGTGGCTGCCGGTCGTGAACAGCTGGCGGCTCAATGAACGGCATTACGGCGGCCTGCAAGGGCTGAACAAGGCCGAGACCGCCAAAAAGTATGGCGATGCACAGGTTTTGCTATGGCGGCGCAGCTACGACGTCCCGCCGCCTGCCATGGATGCCAACGACGAGCGCAGCGAACGCGCTGACCGCCGCTACGCCAGGCTGCAACCCGACCAGGTACCGCTGACCGAATGCCTCATAGATTCCGTTGAGCGGGTACTGCCATTCTGGAATGACGCCATCGCCCCGGCCATGAAGGCGGGCAAACGCGTGGTGGTGGCCGCACACGGCAATTCGATACGCGCCATGGTCAAGTACCTGGACAACATTTCTAACCTAGACATCGTCGGCCTGAACATTCCCAACGGGACGCCGCTGGTGTATGAGCTGGATGCGGACCTCAAGCCCATCCAGCACTATTATTTGGGCGTCGTGTAAACGGCAAGTAAATAAAGCGCGTCAGCGCGGAACTGATTCACAGGGCTTTTGTCCTAGGTGTATATTGCTTGAATCATTTTTTTGGCAGGTTTTTCTTCAAGGTGCTCTCATGGGTCAAAAGCTCAAAATCGCTGGCTGGGTTTCAATTGGCGTCGTGGCCGGTGCGCTGACCACTGTTCAGCTACAGGCCGTTGCACGTGGCGGGCTGGCACCGCTGCCGCTGGAAGAGCTGCAGCAACTGGCCAATGTGTTTGGCATGGTCAAGACTGACTATGTGGAACCAGTCGATGAAAAAAAACTGATTTCAGATGCCATCACGGGCATGGTCGCCAGCCTGGATCCACACTCGGCTTACTTTGACAAAAAGTCGTTCAAGGAATTCCGCGAAGGAACGTCAGGCCGATTTGTAGGCGTTGGCATTGAAATCAGCCAGGAAGATGGCCTGGTCAAGGTTGTGTCGCCGATTGAAGGCTCACCCGCAGACCGTGCAGGCCTCAAACCCAATGATCTGATCACGCGAATCGACGACACGGCCGTCAAAGGCCTGTCACTTAACGATGCCGTTAAAAAAATGCGCGGTGAGCCCAAAAGCAAAGTGGTGTTGACAATTTTCCGCAAGGATGAAAGCCGCACCTTCCCGGTCACCATCATCCGTGAAGAAATTCGCACCCAGTCGGTGCGCGGAAAAGTCATTGAGCCTGGTTATGCCTGGGTGCGCCTGAGCCAGTTTCAGGACCGTACCGTTGAAGATTTTGTGACCCGAATCGACACCATATACAAGCAAGAGCCTAACCTGAAGGGTCTGGTGCTGGACTTGCGCAACGACCCGGGCGGCTTGCTGGACGCCGCTGTTGCCATTTCTGCCGCATTTTTACCCGAGAACGTGACGATCGTCTCGACCAACGGCCAATTGCCTGAAAGCAAGTTTGTCTACAAGGCAGCACCCGAGTTTTACCTGCGCCGTTCAGGCAACGACCCACTCAAACGCCTGCCAGCCGCCCTGAAAACCGTGCCTTTGGTGGTGCTGGTCAATGAAGGTTCGGCCTCTGCCAGCGAGATTGTGGCTGGCGCACTGCAAGACCACAAACGCGCAACCATCATGGGCAACCAGACCTTTGGCAAGGGCTCAGTTCAGACCGTGCGGCCGCTGGGCCCAGATACCGGCATCAAACTCACCACGGCCCGTTACTACACGCCCAGTGGCAAGTCCATTCAAGCCAAAGGCATCATCCCTGATGTGATGATTGACGAAACCGCAGAGGGAAGCCCGTTTGCAGCCCTGCGTACCCGCGAGGCTGATCTTGAAAAGCATCTGGCCAGTGGGCAAGGCGCTGAAGTCAAAGACGCCAACCGCGAAAAAGCCCGCGAGCTGGCACTCAAGCGGCTCGAAGAAGACGCCAAGAAAACGCCAGAGCAGCGCCGCCCGCCCGAGCTGGGCAGCGACAAGGACTTCCCGCTGTTGCAGGCGATCAACCAGCTCAAAGGCCGCCCCGTGATGGTCAGCAAAACGGCTGTGATTGAAAACAAAGAAGAGAAAAAGCAGAACTGATTGCGACGGGAATCAAGGCGTGAATGACGCACAGTTACTTCGCTATTCACGTCATATCTTTTTAGACGAACTCGGCATCGAAGGCCAGCAAAAACTGCTGGCATCGCAGGCACTTGTCATTGGTGCTGGCGGTTTGGGCTCACCCGTGGCCTTGTACCTGGGCAGTGCAGGTGTTGGACGCATCACCGTGGTAGACCATGACACGGTGGATGCAACCAATTTGCAGCGGCAGATTGCCCACACACTGGCTGACATTGGACAACCCAAAGCACTATCGATTCAACAGTCCATTGCGGCGATTAACCCGGACGTTCAGGTCACGGTCATCAGTCGGCGTGCAGATGACGAATTGCTCAATGACCTGGTTCAACACGCCGATGTGGTACTCGACTGCACGGACAACTTTGCCACGCGCCACGCCATTAACCGGGCCTGCGTCCAGCATGACAAGCCGCTGGTATCCGGCGCAGCGATCCGCTTTGATGGGCAAGTCACGGTGTATGACCCGCGCAATGCCCAGTCGCCCTGCTATGCCTGCGTGTTTCCTGAAACTGCCACGCTTGAAGAAGCACAATGCGCCACCATGGGTGTGTTTGCGCCACTGGTCGGCATCGTTGGCAGCATGCAGGCGGCTGAAGCGCTCAAGCTGTTGACAGGTGTTGGGCAGGCGTTAACCGGGCGGCTGCTGATGCTGGATGCACGCAGCATGACTTGGTCTGACATCAAAATGCCGCGCAATGCTGATTGCAGCGTGTGCGGTCATCACTGAGCAGGTGTTTTGACAGGCACTGTTTGTGCCTTGGCTTTCGGGTTGGTTGCGATACCCAAGGCTGCTGAACAGTCCGCATCCTGACCAGGCCCGGTTTCAATCGTCGCCAGCAGCGCCAGCAGCGGGTTGATAACACCCAGCGCAATGGCAAGGCCAGCCCGTCCGGCCAAAGCCACCTTGTCAGGCCCGGCAGTTGGCGCGGCAAAGGTACCGCCAATCTTCAGGGGCGAACGCAGGCTCAAAATGCTTTGGTCCTTGGGCTCAGGTTTGAGCACCAGATTCAATGTTTCGTTGGCAAGACTGATCTGACCGCTGCCGTTGATCACGGTGTCGCTGGTGTCGAGCAAAATCACTTTGCTGGACATCAGGCCCTGCTTGACCTCGAACGCCGCCGCCGCACAGCGCAGTTGTACATTGCGGTCACCACTGAAAACGAACTTGATGATCTCGCCGCCATCCAGCCCCATGTACTCCAGCAAGATATTGCTCAGCTCCCCCCTGCCCATCAGCACCGCCACATCGCCAGACGCCGTCCCGAGCATCTGGGCCATCGAATTTCCGCGACCTGTCAAGCCGACCTGCCCGCTGACTTTGCCGTAACTGCTTTTGGTGTTCTCAATCTTCGGGAACAGCTTGTTGAGTTGAACCGCTCGCAGATCAAACAGGGTGTCAAACGCCGCCGGTACAACGTTGGCATCAATGGTGATCTTCCCGGTCAGTGAGCCGCCAGCCAGACCGAGTGCAAGCGGTTCCAGCCGCAGAACACCGCTGTTTAACCTGACATGCACACTGCCTTTGTCCAGCGGCAGCTCCTCAACATGGCGAATGTCCTGCGCGCTGTAAATCACATCCGCATTCATCGCTTTGAGCCTGACCAGATCCAGTGTGGCAGTTGGCAACACCTTGCGGGACGTGCTGGCAGACACCGTATTTTGTACGCGGGCAGTGCTGGGTTGTGGCGATTTTTTGACAAGGTCAGACGCAGACTTCAAAGGCAACCCGATGACGGGTCTTAAATCATCAAAATCGAGCAACTTGGAGCGCACCTTGCCCGTCAGCAAAGGCGTCTTTTGCGCTGTGTCAAAGCTTAAGTCACCAGCCAGGTCACTCTTGCCAAGAACGCCCTGAATCTGGGTAGCGCTCCACACCTTGCCGCGTTTGCTGAGTTGTCCACGCAGCTTGTAAGGCGGTGTCGAAGGCAGCACCACACCCGTGAGCTTGAAGAGCTCGTCAAGGTTTCTCCCCTGAATGTCAAACGAGGCATTCAGACCAGAGAATTCCTGCAGATTTTCAACCGAGCCTTTGGCCTTCAGGCTTGTTTTGCCAGACAGCGCATTGACCTCGATTGGAAACGATTGCGTCAAATCACGGCTGAGCTGCAACACACCGCCTGTACGGCCATTGGCAGTGAACGGCTCGTTGTTCCACTTGCCCGCGGCTTGATAGCTCAGAGGCAACTGCGCG
>JANMIH010000051.1:0-17296 GCA_031375685.1 Polaromonas sp.
TGCAGCAGTCACGCCCGCAGCAGCCGATGCAGCATCAGCTGGTGCGGCTACGGCTGCGGCTGGGTATGCTGTTTCAGCGACAGCAGGCGCAGCCGGTGTTTGTGCAACAGCGACCGAGACGGCCGCCAGCAAACTAAATCCCAGTACCAGGGAAGCAAGTAGTTTTTTCATATCTGTATTTCTCTTATAGGAGGCTTTAAAGTCTCTGCAAGGCTTGCGCCTTACAGGGCTTCCTTGCCGGTTTCACCCGTGCGAATGCGCACGACTTGCTCAAGGTTGTAGACAAACACCTTGCCGTCACCGATTTTGCCGGTGCGCGCCGCGCCTTCAATGGCCTCAATCACGCGGTCTACCAGATCGTCGGAAACGGCGGCTTCGATTTTGACTTTGGGCAGAAAGTCGACCACGTATTCCGCGCCCCGGTACAACTCGGTATGGCCTTTTTGGCGGCCAAAGCCCTTGACCTCAGTGACCGTGATGCCTTGTACGCCAATGCCAGACAGTGCTTCGCGCACTTCGTCGAGCTTGAACGGTTTGATAATGGCGGTAACTAGTTTCATTTGTTCTCCTGCTTGTAAAACTGAAATCAGAAGCTGTATTTCAGGCCAACCACCAGCGTGCTTTTGCCAAGGTCTTTGTTCTTGGAGTCGCGGTAAAAACCAGGCCGTTTTGTGTCGGTGCCGATCAGGGCCGCCGTACCAGACAGGCCGTTACCAAAATCTTTTCCGAGCGTGATGGAATAGTCCATGTAGTTGGCAGCTTTGCCGTCGGTTGAACCACCAAAATTCTGGTTCGGCACGCGCTGGCTGCCAATGTGTGGGGTCAGAGTAAAGCCGTTGCCCAGGTCAAAGTTGGCGCTCAAATCAAAATACTGGCTGCCACCGCTTCGGATGTTGCCAAGGAAGTTGCCCAAGCTGCGGCTGTATTTGAAGGTGAACATGTTGTATGACAAACCGCCATAAATTTCGTTGGTGTTGGCATTGGTGAAGCCTCCGACACCGGGTGTGCCAGCTGCTCCTGAGTTGTTATTTGGGTAAATGTAAGCAATCAAGCCAAGATCAAAACCGACTTCATTGGTAATACTCCCTTTTAAGCCGCCATACAGATCAACTTCATAGCTGCCTTTGGTCGACTGGTTGAAGTCCTTGATCCAGCTGACATTGGAGCCAAAAGCGCCCAGATAAAAACCGCTCTTGTGCGCAAAATCTACACCCAACTGCAAAGCCGGCTTCAGACTGGTTTGCGACAGACCACGGAAACGGTAATCAGTGACCACGCCTACGTTATAAGCCAGCGTGTAGTCTGGCTCTGGCGCTTTGGTTTGTGCAAATGCGGTTGACGAAGCCAGAATTGCCATGCTGGCAGCGATTTTGAGGGTATTGAATTTCATGGTATTTTCCGTTTTGGTTAATTTTGACAACAACGAGATGCTTAAATCCGGACTACTCTTAGCATTTAGCGTGCCAAAAAATGACAGACACAAGTCACGAGTCGTCCACCTTTGGCTGCCTTGCTGCGTTAAACCAAGAGATACAAAACAAAACGCACCAATTTGGCGCTATTGGCGCACCAAATGAAGGCATTTAATCAGGGGAGTCTTCGATGAGCCTTTCAATCGTCCACAGCCGCGCCTTGTTGGGGCTACAAGCTCACCCGGTATGTGTCGAAGTGCATCTGGCCAACGGTCTGCCGAGTTTTACCTTGGTGGGTCTGGCTGAAACTGAAGTCAAGGAAGCGCGCGAACGTGTTCGCTCGGCCATTCAAAATACCGGGCTGGAGTTTCCTGGTAACAAGCGCATCACGGTCAACCTGGCACCCGCCGACTTGCCCAAAGATTCGGGGCGCTTTGATTTGCCGATAGCGTTGGGCATTCTGGCAGCCAGCGGGCAAATCGACGCCAAAAAAATGCAGGGTTTCGAATTTGCAGGTGAGCTGTCTTTGGGCGGTGACTTGCGGCCCGTGCGCGGCGCCCTGGCCATCAGCCAAGGCATCGCCACGCAAACCACAGCGCATATTCCCAAACTGGTCTTGCCTGAAACCAGCGCGCAAGAAGCCGGGTTGGTACCCGGCGCCGAGATTTTTGCAGCCCAACATTTGCTGGATGTGGTGCGGCAGTTTTTACCCGGCGATGCGACAGTTGATGTGCAGGACGGCTGGAGCCGCGTTGCACCCGCAGAGCGAAAGCCGCAAACCACCTATGCCGACATGGCCGATGTCAAAGGCCAGGCCGCTGCCCGCCGAGCGCTGGAGATTGCCGCTGCTGGCGGCCACAGCATTTTGATGATGGGCGCGCCCGGATCGGGCAAGTCCATGCTGGCGCAGCGCTTTGCAGGCTTGCTGCCCGACATGACAACTGACGAAGCGCTTGAAAGCGCGGCCGTGGCATCCCTGGGCGGGCGCTTTACCATGGACTCTTGGGCCGTCAGGCCGACGTGTGCGCCGCACCATACGGCCAGTGCCGTGGCGCTGGTCGGTGGCGGCTCACCGCCCCGTCCCGGTGAAATATCGCTCGCCCACAGGGGCGTTTTGTTTTTGGACGAACTGCCAGAATTTCCCAGAGCCGCGCTTGAGGCGTTGCGTGAGCCGCTGGAGTCGGGGACCATCACCATATCACGCGCTGCGCACCGGGCCGAGTTTCCGGCGCGCTTTCAATTGGTGGCCGCCATGAACCCCTGCCCCTGCGGTTATTTGGGCTCCAGCCTGCGCGCCTGCCGCTGCTCGCCCGATCAGGTGGCCCGGTATCAGGGCAAGCTCAGTGGCCCGTTGCTTGACCGGATTGACCTGCATGTTGAAGTGGGCGCTCTGGCAGCCGGGGAGTTGATCAACACCCCGCCGGGTGAAAGCACCGCAGCCATTCGTGTGCGCGTGGCAGCTGCGCGTGAACGCGCCATCAGCCGCCAAGGCAATACCAACCAGGCACTCAGCGGCAAGGCGATTGACGAGCAATGCAAACTCGACGATGCGGCTGCCAAATTCTTGAACCTGGCTGCCGCACGCTTGGGCTGGTCAGGCCGCAGCATTCACCGCGCTTTGAAGGTGGCCCGCACGATTGCTGATCTGGCAGGTGCGGCCAAGGTGCAGGTCACGCATGTGGCCGAGGCGGTGCAGTACCGCCGGGCCTTAAAAGGTCACTAGGCGCCTGGGCGACGCGACGTAAATCAGGGCGCTTGCTGGTAAACCGGCGACTGCTGGTTTTGGCTGCTGGTACGCTGCAACACAGGCGCTGGCGCGTTGTAGACAGCACCCTCGTTGCTGCGAATGCTGCTGCCGTCGACCGTGACTTTGCTGCCAACGGTTGGGGGCTGCGCTACTTCAACCGTGCGGCGTGAGCCGTCGTCCATGCGCACACCAACTTGGTAGATGGTTTCTCTTTTCATGCGCTTTTCAACCTCGTTGCCCGCAAAGCCGCCGCCAATTGCACCGATGATGGTGGCCACGGTTTTGCCATTGCCATTGCCGACCTGGTTACCCAGCACAGCACCCAGCACGCCGCCACCTACCGCACCAATGCCTGGGCCATCGGCCTTGGTGGTGCGTTCAATCGGCGTGACGGATTCAACCGCGCCGCAGTTGCCGCATATGGGCGCAGAAACGACTGGGACAGGTGCCGGGTAAGTCGATGCAGCCGGGGCGTTGCCAGCCACGCGGGGTGCAGGTGACGGCGTGGGTTGAGGTGTTGGTTTGACGACTTTTTTGGCCGCCACAGGCGCTGGCTTGGCCGGTGCTGCGGCCGGTTTTTCAATCAGGTCATCCGCCGCGTTGGATGCGGCCGCCATGGGCTTGGCCAGTACGGCTGGCGCGGCGGCGACGACCTGAGCAGCGGGTGCGGCTGGCCGGGCCTGGTAAATCATGGTGGCACCCATACCCAGCACGGCAACGCCCAGAATGCCGACGGCGGCCCATAAAGGCTTGGCGTTGTTGGCAGGCTGCTGGCCAGGTTGAAGGTTGTCAATGGTTGAGTTCATGGCTGATGCGCTCCTGATAAAACGATTCAATACTTTCGAGGGCATGCGAGAAGCATGCTGATATTTAACGGCGCGGGTGGTTCAGAAGAACACAGCCCGAGGTCAAGCTCCGTGTCTATTTGTAAACATCGGGTGAAGCCCGTTAGAGATTGGGTGCCAAAAGCCGCGCCAAATCTTCAGCCTTTTCACCGCGCCGCTTGGCCAGGTCGTGCAACTGGTCATCGCCAATTTTGCCGACGTTGAAATACGTCGCATCCGGGTGGCTGAGCATGAAGCCGCTGACGCTGGCCGCTGGCGTCATGGCCAGGCTTTCTGTCAGCGCCATGCCAATGTCGCCTGCGCCCAGCAACTCAAACATGTCTTTTTTCACGCTGTGGTCGGGGCAGGCCGGGTAACCGGGCGCGGGGCGAATGCCCTCGTACTTTTCGCCAATCAGCTCATTGACTTCCAGCGCCTCGTTGGCTGCATAACCCCACAAGTCTTGCCGCACCCGCTGGTGCATGCATTCGGCAAAGGCCTCGGCCAGGCGGTCAGCCAAAGCCTTGAGCATGATGGACGAGTAGTCGTCGTTGTCGTCCTGGAAATACTTTTCTTTCTTTTCAGCGCCCAAGCCTGCGGTGACGGCAAAAACAGCGATGTAGTCGTTGATTTGGCTTGTTTTAGCCTGTTTTTGAGCATCATTTTGGCCGTCAGGCCTATAAATGCGGGTGCGAGCAGCTACCAAATCAGGAGTGAGTGTCCTGGGTGCCACAAAGTCCGCCAGGCAGCGGCTGGGCCGCATCACGCCATCGACTGCCGTTTTTTCCGTCTGCTGGCGCAGGCCATGCCAGGTCATGGCAACTTCAGAACGCGATTCGTCGGTGTAAATTTCGATGTCATCGCCCACGCTGTTGGCCGGGTACAAGCCAATCACGCCACTGGCGGTTAACCAGCGGCCTTCGATCAGCCGCGTCAACATGCGCTTGGCATCGGCGTACACACGCACGGCTTCGGTGCCCACCACCTCGTCCTTCAAAATCGCCGGGAAAGGCCCCGCCAGGTCCCAGGTTTGAAAGAACGGTCCCCAGTCAATGAATTTGGCCAGCTCGGCCAGATCAAAGTTTTTAAAGACGCGGCGACCAATGAACTTGGGCACAGGCGGCGTGTAGCTGGACCAATCCATCACGGTTGCGTTGGCGCGCGCTTTGGCCAGCGTCCACATTGGCGTCTGCTTTTTATTGGCGTGCTGCAAGCGGACTTTGTCATAGTCGCTGTTCAGCTCGTCAATGTATTTTGTGGCGTTGTCGGAGAGCAGGCTTTGCGCGACGCTCACACTGCGTGATGCGTCAGGCACGTAAACGACAGGGCCTTCGTAATGCGGCGCAATTTTGACGGCGGTGTGAACCCGCGAGCACGTTGCGCCGCCAATCAGCAGCGGTATTTTCTTGATACGAAAGTGGTCGTCTTTTTGCATCTCGGCGGCCACATACTGCATTTCTTCCAGGCTGGGCGTGATCAATCCGCTCAGGCCCACAATGTCTGCACCTTCGACCTTGGCACGCGCCAAAATTTCGTGGCAAGGCACCATCACACCCATGTTGACGACTTCAAAATTGTTGCATTGCAGCACCACGGTGACGATGTTTTTACCAATGTCGTGCACATCGCCCTTGACGGTCGCAATGATGATCTTGCCTTTGGTTTTCACGTCGCCGCCTGCGGCTTCGAGCAGCAGCTTTTCTGCCTCAATGTAGGGCAGCAAGTGCGCCACCGCTTGCTTCATGACCCGGGCGCTTTTCACCACTTGCGGCAAAAACATCTTGCCTTGGCCAAACAGGTCGCCGACCACATTCATGCCGTCCATCAGCGGGCCTTCAATCACATGCAGTGGCCTGCCGCCATCCGCTTCAATCAGCTTCCACACCTCTTCAGTGTCTTCGGTGATGAATTCGTTCATGCCGTGTACCAGCGCGTGTGACAGGCGGGCGCGCACTTCCAGGTTGCGCCACTCGTTGCGTTTGCTGTCGTCTTTGGCACCGCTTTTGGCGGTTTCAGCCACTTCCACCAGGCGCTCGCCTGCGTCAGGGCGGCGGTTCAGCACCACGTCTTCGACCCGCTCTTTCAGCGTTGGCTCCAGGTCGTCATACACGCCCATCATGCCGGCGTTGACGATGCCCATGTCCATGCCGGCCTTGATGGCGTGGTACAAAAATACCGTGTGGATCGCTTCGCGCACCGGGTCGTTGCCGCGAAAGCTAAAGCTCACATTGCTCACGCCACCCGACACCTTGGCGCCCGGCAAATTCTCTTTGATCCAGCGTGTGGCGTTGATGAAGTCGACCGCGTAGTTGTTGTGCTCTTCAATGCCCGTGGCAATGGCAAAAATGTTCGGGTCAAAAATAATGTCTTCAGGCGGAAAGCTTAAGTCATCGACCAGCACGCGGTACGCCCGCTCACAAATTTCGACTTTTCGCTCGTAGGTATCGGCCTGGCCTTTTTCGTCAAACGCCATCACCACCGCTGCTGCACCGTAGCGCTTGAGCAGCTTGGCCTGGTGCTTGAAAGGCGCCAGCCCTTCTTTCATTGAGATCGAATTGACAATGCCCTTGCCCTGAATGCAGCGCAGGCCGGCTTCAATCACGCTCCACTTGGAACTGTCAATCATGATGGGCACGCGCGCAATGTCGGGCTCGCTGGCGATCAGGTTGAGGAAGCGCACCATGGCAGCCTCGCTGTCCAGCATGGCCTCGTCCATGTTGATGTCGATGATTTGCGCGCCGTTTTCAACCTGCTGGCGCGCCACCACCAGTGCAGCTTCAAAGTCGCCGTTCAAAATCATGCGGGCGAAGGCTTTGGAGCCGGTCACGTTGGTACGCTCACCGATGTTGACAAACAGGTTGCCGGTGCCAATGTTGACGGGCTCCAGGCCGGACAACTTCATGGCGGGGACTTGCGCGGTGTTCAGTGCTGACATTTAACTCACCTCAAACAGATTAGGTGAGCGTCGTTATCAAAATGTTGTGTGCAAC
Source organism: Polaromonas sp. (assembly GCA_031375685.1). GTDB lineage: Bacteria > Pseudomonadota > Gammaproteobacteria > Burkholderiales > Burkholderiaceae_C > Polaromonas. The sequence continues at coordinate 6,974 of JANMIH010000051.1, forward strand.
ATTCACAACCCAAGCCTCACGAAACAAGGGTTTCGCTGCAACGCTCCTTGGGTTGGCACTATTTTAAATGGAATCATCGGCCATGCGTGTGCTGACCATCTCGCTACGCGATTCGGCGCCATGGCCGTAATCGGGTCTGTTTCGCTTTACGCCGCTTCGCGATAAAAAACCCCGGCACTCAAACCTCGCCTGGCCACAGGTTTCACAGCCTGCGCAATCGCAGCAATGTGGTCTGGCGTGGTGCCGCAGCAGCCCCCCACGATGTTGACCAGGCCTTCCGCTGCAAACTCATGCAGCAAACGCGACGTGACATCGGGTGTTTCGTCAAAGCCGGTGTCGCTCATCGGGTTGGGCAAACCTGCATTGGGGTAGCAACTGATGAAGGTGTCACCCGCCACGCGCGCAAGCTCTTGTATGTAAGGGCGCATCAGCGTTGCGCCCAGGGCGCAGTTCAGGCCCACAGCCAGCGGCTGCGCGTGGCGAATACTGTGCCAAAAGGCGGTCACGGTCTGGCCGCTCAAAATGCGGCCCGAAGCGTCTGTCACGGTGCCGCTGATGATCAGTGGCAGGCGCTCGCCGGAGTTTTCAAAATACTCGTCAATCGCAAACAGCGCAGCCTTGGCATTGAGCGTGTCAAAAATCGTTTCAACCAGCAGCACATCACTGCCGCCTTTGACCAGCGCTTCAGTCTGCTCGTAGTAAGCCTTGCGCAACTCTTCAAAACTGGTGTTGCGCGCGCCGGGGTCGTTCACGTCGGGGCTGATGCTGGCGGTTTTGGGCGTCGGGCCGAGCGCGCCCACCACAAAACGGGGTTTGTCTGGCGTTGAATATTTGTCGCAAGCCGCGCGGGCAATGCGGGCTGACGCAACATTCATTTCAACCGCTAATTCGGCCATGTCGTAATCCGCCTGAGCCACAGTTGTCGCGCCAAAGGTGTTGGTTTCAATCATGTCTGCACCCGCAGCCAGGTATTTTTCATGAATGTCCGCAATCACATCCGGCCGCGTCAGGCTCAGCAGCTCGTTATTGCCCTTGATGTCTTTGTGAAAATTTTTGAACCGCTCGCCCCGGTACTGTGCTTCGCTCAGCTTGAAGCGCTGAATCATCGTGCCCATCGCGCCATCCAAAATGGCGATGCGTTGTTCAAGAATGGCGGGCAGCTGCTGGCCACGGGTGTAGGTAATCGGTTTCATGGTTGCATTTTAAGGTGGCGTAATTTCCCTGATCAATAAGTCCTTTTTGAGAACCGTACAAGCCCCATAATTCATGCAATCTTGGAGCCCCAACACCTTGCCAGCAGACATCACCCCCTACCAGTCCCAGTATTTCGCGTGGCTTTTGTCGCGCCGCATGGGGGCTGATTCCGCAGACATGCTGGCGGCCACATTGGTAGATGCGCAGGTTGATCTGAACCCGCATCAGGTCGACGCCGCGCTTTTTGCGTTCGAAAGCCCGCTGTCCAAAGGCGTCATCCTCGCTGATGAAGTTGGCTTGGGCAAAACCATTGAGGCCGGGCTTGTTATTGCCCAGCGCTGGGCTGAACGCAAGCGGCGCATTCTTATCATCGTGCCTGCCAACCTGCGCAAACAGTGGCACCAGGAGCTGCAAGACAAGTTCAATCTGCAAGCGTTGATTCTGGAGGCCAAAAGCTACAGCCAGCAACGCAAGTCAGGCCATAAACAGCCTTTCGACCAAAGTTTTAACCAAAACAACCGCGTCATCATTTGCTCCTACCAGTTCGCCAAGTCAAAGGCCGATGATCTAAAGCTCGTGCCTTGGGACTTGGTGGTCATGGACGAAGCCCACCGCCTGCGCAATGTGTACAAGCCTGGCAACGTGATTGGCAAAGCGCTCAAAGATGCGTTGGCCCACGCCCCTAAAGTGCTGCTGACCGCCACGCCACCACAAAACTCCCTGCTGGAGCTGTATGGCCTGGTCAGCATGGTTGATGACCGTGTCTTTGGTGACCTGGCCAGCTTTCGCGACCAGTTTGGCGCGCTGGGTAACGCTGATACCTTTGCCAAGCTGCGCGCCCGCCTGGCCACCGTTTGCAAACGCACCCTGCGCCGCCAGGTGCAGCCCTACATCTCGTACACCAAACGCATTCCGCTGGTGCAAGAGTTCACGCCATCGGCTGACGAGCAGGCCCTGCATCTGGCGGTGGCTGAATATTTGCGCCGCCCCATCAGCCACGCCTTGCCAACCGGCCAGCGCCAACTCATATCACTGGTGCTGTGGAAGCTGCTTGCCTCAAGCAGCTACGCCATTGCCGGTGCTATGGGCACCATGGCGCAGCGCCTTGAAGAAAAGTTAAAGACCGAGCCTTCCGCAGACTTGACGGAAATCCTCGACGAAGACTACGAGGCCCTAGACGAAACCGAAGAAGAATGGACTGAGCCAGACGCGCCACCGCCAGCAGAGCAACTCGCCAGCGTGGCTGAAGAGATAGCTGAGCTGCGTGAATTTCAACGCCAGGCAGTCACCATACGAGACAACGCCAAAGGCCAAGCGCTTCTGCAAGCTTTAGGCAGAGCCTTTGCCGAACTGCAAAAGCTGGGTGCCAACCAAAAGGCGCTGATCTTCACCGAGTCCAAACGCACCCAAGCCTATCTGCTTGAATTGCTTGAAAAAAGTGATTACGCCGGGCAAACCGTCTTGTTCAACGGCACCAACAGCGGCGAGCAGGCCAAGGCAATCTACACCGCCTGGGCGCTCCGCCATGCGGGTACAGACCACGTCACTGGCTCACGCACGGCAGACACCCGCGCAGCGCTTGTCGAGCACTTTCGGGATACCGCCCGCATCATGATTGCCACCGAGGCAGGTGCCGAGGGTATCAATTTGCAGTTTTGCTCGCTGGTCATTAACTATGACCTGCCCTGGAACCCCCAGCGCATTGAGCAACGCATTGGCCGTTGCCACCGTTACGGCCAAAAGCATGACGTGGTGGTGGTTAACTTTATTGACCGCAGCAACGCCGCCGACCGGCGCGTGTACGAGCTGCTGGCGCAAAAGTTTCAGTTGTTTGAAGGCGTGTTTGGCGCCAGCGACGAAGTGCTGGGCGCCATAGGTAGCGGCGTGGACTTTGAGCGCCGCATTGCAGACATTTACCAAACCTGCCGCGACCCGCTGCAAATTGAAACCTCATTCAAGCAACTGCAGCTTGACCTGTCCGGTGAAATCAACACCGCCATGCTCAAAACCCGCCAACTGCTGCTTGAGAATTTTGACGAAGCAGTACAAGACAAGCTCAAACTGCGTCAGGCCGAAAGCACCAGCGCCCGCAGCAGGTTTGAGCATCTGTTGATGGCGCTGACGCGCATTGAACTGCAAGGCAAGGCCGTGTTTGACGACGAAGGCTTCACGCTGGCAAATACGCCCGCAGGTTTATCGCCAGATGATGCCCCGCCAGGCAGGTATGAGCTGCCTCGCCGCAGCGGTGACGCACACCTGTATCGCACGGGCCACCCCTTGGCCCAAGCGCTGATAGAGCAGGCAAAAAAACGCAAGCTGCCCACCGCAAAACTAAGCTTTAGCTATGAAAGCTACGGTAGCAAGGTTTCCACACTCGAAGCATTGCGCGGGCAAAGCGGCTGGCTGGCGTTGCGTGTTTTGTCAATTGAAGCCCTTGGCACCACTGAAGACTATTTGTTAATGGCCGGTATGACAGATGCCGGCGAAGCGCTGCATGACGAAGACCCTGAAAAGCTGCTTCGCCTGCCTGCCCAAGCTTTTACGTCACCCGCGCATCAGGTGCGCGAGCCCGGCGCGCTGGAGCAAACACTCAAGCGGCTTGAAAACCAGCATATCCGCGACGTCAACCAGCGCAACCTTGGCTATTTTGAAGCCGAGGTGCAAAAACTTGACGCTTGGGCTGATGATTTGAAGTTTGGCCTGGAGCACGAAGTCAAAGAGCTCGACCGCGAGATCAAGGACGTGCGGCGCACCGCTGCCGTATCAGCGACGCTGGAAGAAAAGTTGCAGTGGCAAAAGCGCCAGCGCGAACTGGAAGACAAGCGCAACCAGTTACGGCGCAAGATATTTGATCGTCAGGATGAGATTGATAGGCAACGCAACGACCTGATTGAGGAGCTTGAAGCAAAGCTTAGTCGAACCATGCAAGCTACCGACATATTCACGGTTCAGTGGAGCTTGGTATAAATTGATGGAGCGCGCCTGAGTTTTTGAGTAAGCGGCGGGAGGTTTATCGCCCGATCAAAAATAACCGACTTTTAATTGTGGCGAATACGCCACAATTAAACATTAAGTTGGTAAGTCAAAGACTCGCCTTAAGTGCGGTGTCCCGGCCAATTCTCAATTGACGCTGATTTTTTCGATAAGAGAGTCCCAAGTGAGTACAAAACAAATAATGCCCCGCGACTCCAGATTCGAGTCGCTAAAGCAAATAAATGAGAACAACGCCGAATGGCGCTGGTTTGAGCAGGCTATTGAGCGCGCGATGACCTCGTGCGATGCATCTGGCAACCAGGCCGCACATCACTTTGCCCGCACCGGCAAACCGATCTTCGGTGGTGCGCCTGCGCGTCATCGCTGTAGCAACTATTCAATGGCGGTGAACTTGAAATATCTCAAGAGAACGATTGGAGTTTCGTTATGGTGAAAAGTGTTACCAACTCAAATCAGCTGTCGAAGTTGGTTTTGAAAGGATACAAATCCATTGCAGAGTGCGCGCTTCCCATGGGGGCAATCAATGTACTCATCGGTGCCAATGGTGCGGGGAAATCTAACTTCATTGGATTCTTCAAGCTCATCGGCCGCATCCTCGACGAGCAGCTACAGGTTTACGTAGGGGACGTGGGCGGGCCTGATGCCGTTTTGCATTACGGACGAAAGAAAACCGAATCTTTGGATGCCGAGCTTTACTTTGGCAACAACGGCTATCGTTTCAAACTTAAGCCGACACAAGACAACCGGATGATGTTTGCGCATGAGGCGCTGTGGTGGAACGTGAGAGGAGAGTGGCATCCAGACTCTGGACATTTTGAGACGCGATTCAAGGAACGGAACGGATATGGCTCAATATGGGATCACGCCGTACCAGCCATGCGAAGTTGGCGGGTCTATCATTTTCACGACACCAGTACCAGTGCCATGGTCAAGCAGGTCCATGGCCTCAACGACAACGAGTACTTGCGTGAAGATGCTCGCAATCTTGCCTCCTTCCTCAACCGTCTCAAAGAGCAGCACGCCACGCACTACCAGCGCATCGTTAAGTCCGTTCAGATGGTGGCTCCTTTCTTTGGGGATTTTTTGTTTCGCCCCTATGCGGGCAACGTGGAAAAAATCCAACTGGAATGGACAGAAGCTGGCCAAGACATCCCGTTCACCGCGAGTGCCTTGTCAGATGGCACCTTGCGCTTCATCTGCCTGACTACCGTGCTGCTGCAACCTGAAGATTTCATGCCGGCAAGTATTCTTATTGACGAGCCCGAATTGGGTTTGCACCCCTTTGCCATCACCATGCTTGGAGCCATGATGAAGTCCACTTCGCAGCAGCACCAGATCATTGTGTCCACGCAGTCGGTGGAATTAGTCAATGAATTCGATGTGGAAGACTTGATCGTCGTAGACAAGAAAGAGGGCGCATCAAACTTTACGCGCCCTGACCCTGCAGCGTTGCACGAGTGGCTGCAAGATTACAGCCTGGGCGACCTTTGGAAGAAAAATATTCTGGGCGGGAGGCCTCAACGATGAGTCGCTTATACGTCTTAGTTGAAGGCCAGACCGAGGAGGCATTTGTGCGTGAGCTGCTCGTGCCGCACTACGCACGCCTGGGGCGGTTCTTGACCCCCATCATCGTCAGCACCAGCCCGGGCTACAAAGGGGGTGTGGTGAGCTATGCCAAAGTCAAACCCCAAGTTGTGCGGCTGTGCCTGCAAGACTCTGACGCTTATGTCACAACCCTGTTCGATCTGTACGCCTTGCCTGCCGACTTTCCAGGCAAGGCCGCACCCGCCTATGCACCCAACGCTACTGGGCATCAGAAAGCCTTGTTTCTGGAGGCGCAGTTGGCACAAGACATCAATCAACCGAATTTCTTGGCCAATTTGATGGTGTATGAATATGAAGCCCTGCTGTTTACCCAACCGGGCTTGTTTGCGCAGTGGACTGAAGATAGCAAAGTGGTTAATGCGCTGTTCCAAGCTGTGGCGAGTGCCGGGTCGCCAGAAGACATCAACGACAACCCGCAAACCGCCCCCTCCAAACGCATTCTCGCGGTCATGCCAAGTTATCAAAAAACCTTCCACGGCCCACTCATTGCTTGCGACATTGGGCTGGATGCCATACGGCAAGCATGCCCACATTTTCACGCGTGGCTGCTCGCCGTTGAGGCACTTCCATAAAGCACGAATGAGACACCAAAAACTAGAACTCACCTGGATAGGCAAAAACCAGCGCCCCCGGCTGGAGCCGCGCATTTTGCTGGAAGATGCCAAGCGCAGCTACCACGCCAAGCAGCGGGTGATGGATGGCGACCTGTTTGATAACCGGCTGATTAAGGGTGACAACCTGCTGGCGCTTAAAGCGCTGGAGGCGGAGTTTGCGGGCAAGGTGAAGTGTGTGTTTATTGACCCGCCGTACAACACGGGTAGCGCTTTCACGCATTACGAAGATGGAATCTGGCATTCCATTTCTCTGGGTCTGAGTCGGGAGCGTTTAGAAAATAATCAAGGAGACCAGAATGCTGACTAAATTGACCATAAGAAACTTCAAAAGGTTTGAAGATGTTGATGTTGACTTGGGAAAATCGGTTGTGCTCGTTGGGCCAAATAATTCTGGAAAAACAACCGCGCTTCAAGCACTTGCATTGTGGGAGTTAGGGCTACGTCGTTGGACTGAAAAGCGTCATGGAAAATCAATAGCACTTCAGCGGCAAGGCGTAGCTATCAATCGACGCGATTTGGTGGCGCTTCCTGTCCCGACTGCGAATCTACTCTGGCGCGACTTGCATGTCCGTAATGTGGAGCGGCAAGAAGGAAAGCAAAAAACTCAAAATATCCGTGTTGACATATTGGTCGATGGCATCACTGACGACCAGGCATGGACTTGTGGACTGGAGTTTGACTATGCCAATGAGGAATCCTTTTATTGCCGTCCACTCCGGCTTGATGATGGCAGTCAGCCCGAGCGGATGCTAATCCCAGAATTGGCAACGAAAGCAAAGGTGGCGTTATTGCCACCCATGTCTGGATTGACCGACCGAGAATTTATCAAACAGCCAGGAGAAATTAGCGTATTGATTGGCCAGGGTCAAACAGCGCAGGTACTCCGCAATTTATGTTATCGCGTTTGCTGGCCAATCGAGGGCGCAACCAAACCGTCCGATGACTGGATCGCACTGACGAACCAGTTAACTCGCCTATTTGGTGTGAAGCTCCTGCTGCCGAAGTTCATTGCTGAACGCAGTGAAATTGTCATGGGCTATGAGGAGAAATCCGGCACCCGTCTGGACCTGTCATCTTCTGGTCGTGGTTTGCAGCAAACTTTATTGATCCTTGCACACCTTTACGCGAATCCGCGAACGGTGCTTTTGCTAGATGAACCGGATGCCCACCTTGAGGTATTGCGGCAACGCCAAACCTACCAACTCATCAACGACATTGCAGAAGAAAAGGGGTCGCAAATTGTCGCAGCCAGTCATTCTGAAGTGGTGCTGACCGAAGCGGCAAATCGCGGCGTTGTGGTGGCGTTTGTGGGCAAACCACACTTGCTAAACGACCGTGGCAGCCAAGTGATGAAAGCCCTGACAGACCTAGGCTGGGATCAGTACTACCAGGCGGAGCAGACCGGCTGGGTGCTGTATGTTGAAGATTCCACTGACTTGGCAATACTCAAGGTATTCGCCAGGATTTTGGAGCATCCCGCTCAAGCTTGGCTTGAAATGCCATTTGTTCACTATGTCACCACCAACTTGCCACAAAGGTCTCGTGACCATTTCAATGGACTGCGCGAAGCCAAGACCGACCTGGTCGGCATTGCCTTGTTTGACCGTCTAGAACGTGCTCTTCAGCCCAATGAGAATCTGAATGAGATCATGTGGGCAAAACGGGAAATTGAAAATTATTTCTGCACCCAAGAGGTCTTGTACGCATGGGCTGTCCACGATGTGGCGGACGACCTTTTTGGAGTCGCTGAACAAGCGACCCGACAGAAAGCCATGGAAAAAGCCATTGCTGATGTCACGCGCCTTTTGGAGATAGACGAAAAATCCCCTTGGTCGCCTGATGTAAAGGCCACAGACGAAGTTCTTGACCGAATTTTCAGAGTCTTCTTTAAGGAAATCAATTTGCCCTTGTCGTTCCGCAAGCGTGATTACCATTTGTTGGCCGGGTTTCTTACAAAGCAGCAGATTGAGCAAGAGGTTGTCGAAAAGCTCGATGCCATTGTGGAAACAGCTTTGCGCGCCATGCCGCCGAAGATGTGAGCAATATTTGAACTCGCAAACCATAGCATCTAAAGCCATATGCAATGAAAAACCAAAAACTAGAACTCACCTGGATAGGCAAAGACCAGCGCCCTCGACTGGAGCCGCGCATTTTGCTGGAAGACCCCAAGCGCAGTTACCACGCGAAGCAGCGGGTGACGGATGGTGACTTGTTTGATAACCGGCTGATTAAGGGTGACAACCTGCTGGCGCTCAAAGCGCTGGAGGCGGAGTTTGCGGGCAAGGTGAAGTGCGTGTTTATTGACCCGCCTTACAACACCGGCAGCGCGTTCACGCATTACGACGATGGGCTGGAGCACTCGATCTGGCTGGGGCTGATGCGGGATCGGCTGGAGATTATTCGGCGGTTGTTGGCTGATGATGGTTCGTTGTGGATCACTATCGATGACAACGAGGCGCACTACCTCAAGGTGTTATGTGATGAGGTTTTTGGTCGCGCAAATTTTATTGCTAATGTCATTTGGCAAAAAGTTTATGCGCCGAAAAACGCGGCGCGCTATTTTTCCGTCGATCATGACCACGTACTTGTAATTGCTAAGAATTCTGGAACATGGGTACCAAACCCAATGCCTCGAACAGAAAAGCAAAATAGCAACTACAAAAATATAGACAACGATATTCGAGGGCTGTGGCGGTCTGACAATTTGCTTGCCAGTCTGACCGGGGGGCAACGTGGTGCGCAATTTGCAAAGTCGGGATTTTCTAAGGATATTTACGAGGTTGTTGGACCTACTGGAAAAACTTTCAACCCTCGCGCAGGCACAAGCTGGCGAGTATCCAGAGAAAAGTTTCTTGAGCTAAATGCTGATAAGCGTATTTGGTGGGGGAAGGACAACACCAGTGGGCCCGCATTAAAGCGGTTTCTGGTTGAGACAAAAGATGGACGTGTACCCCAGACGCTTTGGCCATTTGAAGAAGTAGGTCATACGCAGGACGCGAAGAAAGAAGTCACAGAGTTCAATTCAATATCAATCTTTTCTACACCTAAACCAGAGTTTCTACTTAAGCGAGTCTTGGATATCGCCACCAACCCCGGCGACCTTGTCCTAGACTCCTTCGCCGGTTCAGGCACCACAGGCGCAGTCGCCCACAAAATGGGTCGCCGCTGGATCATGGTGGAGCTGGGTGAGCACTGTCACACACATATCGTTCCGCGCCTGCAAAAAGTCATTGATGGGCAAGACGCTGGTGGCGTGACGCAGGCCACCGATTGGCAGGGCGGCGGCGGTTTTCGGTATTACGAGCTGGCGCCCACGCTGCTGGCAACTGACCGCTGGGGCAATCTGGTCATCAACCCCGACTACGACGCGGCCATGCTGGCTGCTGCCATGTGCAAGCTCGAAGGCTTTAGCTATGCGCCGTCTGAGGTCTTGTGGTGGCAGCAGGGCCACAGCAGTGAGCGTGACTTCATTTACGTAACCACGCAAACATTGAGCAGCGAGCAGCTGGCATCGCTTAACGATGAAGTAGGCGCAGACCCTAACAACCCCCGCAGCCTGCTGGTGTGCTGCGGCGCTTACCGGGGCGTGACGGCTGCGCAAGCAGCCGAGCGCTGGCCCAACCTGACGATTAAAAAAATCCCCAAGATGGTGAAAGACCGTTGCGAGTGGGGTCATGACGACTACAGCCTGAATGTGGCGAATTTGCCGATGGCGCAAAAGAAGGCCGAAGTACTTCCGCCGCAGGATGATTTGTTTGGTGGGGCTGAGGCATGACGGTCAACCCCATCATTGCCAAGTGGTTGCTTGGTGAAAATTCCGACGCATTGCGTCGGAATTTGGAAAGACCTTCAAGCAGAGTCACCTCGAAATTCCGAGACGGTGTCGCGGAAATCTACGGACGCTGTTCTGGGCTGC
>JANMIH010000089.1:0-3931 GCA_031375685.1 Polaromonas sp.
TGACAAACTGCCGCGTAAAAACGAAAGACCCAGCGACCACACGCCTGTTGTGGTGACGCTGAGTTGACTTACTCCAGGTTCAATTCCTGAATCTTGCGCGTGATGGTGTTGCGGCCAATCCCAAGCTTCTGCGCTGCTTCAATCCGCCGGCCCCGGGTATTGAGCAATGCGGTTTGAATCAGTTTGGACTCAAAACGTCGGCTGAGCACATCCCATACTTCAGTGCAGCCCGTTGCCAGCAGGGCTTGCGTCTCCACCTCCAGGTCGGCCTCCCAGCCGTTGGCGTCTGCTGCATGACTGCCTGAGGGCAGATCAGTGACTGGCGCGGCCTTCAGCGGCACAAACGTCGTGTCAATAGGCGCATCAACTGTTGCAACGACTTGCGGGGATACAGTTTTAGCAGCCTCAGGTATTGCGCCCAGCACTTCAGGCGGCAAATCTTTGGATTCAATGACTTGTGCGGGTGCCATCACCGTCAACCAGTGACAAATATTTTCAAGCTGGCGCACATTGCCCGGAAAACTGAATTTACTCAGCTGCTGCAATGCCGGGTCAGAGATTCGTTTGGGCTCGACACCGAGTTGCTTGGCGCTTTGCTGCAAAAAGTGCCGCGTCAATGCAAACACGTCCTCACGCCGCTCGCGCAAAGCAGGTAGCCGCAGGCGAATCACATTCAGGCGGTGGTACAGGTCTTCACGGAACACACCTTCCTTGACGCGCTGCTCCAGGTCCTGATGCGTGGCCGCAATCACGCGCGGATTGGCCTTGATGGCGTTGTGCCCACCGACCCGGTAAAAGTGTCCGTCGCTCAGCACCCGCAGCAGGCGGGTTTGCAGGTCAAACGGCATGTCACCAATTTCATCCAGAAAGAGCGTGCCGCCTTCAGCTTGTTCAAACCGCCCACGGCGCATGGTTTGGGCACCGGTAAAGGCACCACGCTCATGGCCAAACAGCTCGCTTTCCAGCAAATCTTTGGGGATGGCGGCGGTATTGATGGCAATAAACGGCCCGTTGGCACGGCTTGAATGCTTGTGCAAAGCCTTGGCCACCAGCTCTTTGCCAGAACCCGATTCACCCGTGATCATGACAGTCACATTGCTTTGGCTCAAGCGGCCAATCGCCCTGAAAACGTCTTGCATGGCCGGTGCCTGACCCAGCATTTCAGGCGCAGCGGCCATGCGCTCTTCGGCCACTTCTTCGCGCTGGCTTTCTTCTACAGCACGGCGAATCAGCTCGACGGCTTTGGGCAGGTCAAACGGCTTGGGCAAATACTCAAACGCGCCACCCTGAAAGGCAGACACCGCACTGTCCAGGTCTGAAAATGCCGTCATGATGATGACGGGCAAGCCCGGCAGTTTTTGTTTGACTTTTTCCAGCAACTCCAGGCCCGAACCACCTGGCATGCGAATGTCACTCACCAGGATTTGCGGGCCGTCGTCATCGCCCGCGCCACTCAATTCAGCCAGCGCCGCCAGCACCTCGCGCGGGTTGGTAAAACTGCGGGTGGGCAGGTCTTCGCGCAGCAAGGCCTTTTCCAGTACAAACCTGATGGACTGGTCATCATCAACTATCCAGATGGACTTCATTCTGCTTTGTCCCTTTGGGCTTTACCCCATATGTGTCTGTCGAAAAAATCAGGCGTCAGACATCAAGGCACCACCTCAAGGCAGAGGTATTAACAACTTGAAATCTGTTCGCCCCGGGACACTGTCGCACTCAATCAAACCGTGGTGTTGCTGAACAAAGGTTTGCGCCAATGTCAGTCCCAGGCCTGAACCGCCTTCACGACCCGATATCAGAGGGTAGAAGATGCGGTCTTTCAAAGAGTCCGGCACGCCCGGTCCATTGTCAATGACATGCAATTCCAGTGCCAAGCGGTAGCGCTGCTTGCCAAAGGTCACCTGCCGGGCGATTCGAGTCTTGAAGGTGATGTGTGCATCTCCAGCAGAAATGCGTTCTGTGAGTGCCTGCGCGGCATTATGCGCAATGTTGATGACCGCTTGAATCAGTTGCTCGCGGTCACCCCGAAAGTCAGGGATTGAAATGTCATAGTCCCGGCTAAATCGCAAGCCTTTCGGGAATTCAGCCAATATCAGCGACCTGACCCGCTCACACACCTCATGAATGTTCACATCACCGACCAGATGCGGTCGGCGGTGCGGCGCCAGCAGGCGATCCACCAGCGACTGCAGCCGGTCAGCCTCATGAATGATGACCTGGGTGTACTCGGTCAGCGACTTGTCGATGTCCATTTGCAGCAGTTGTGCCGCCCCCCGAATGCCACCCAGCGGGTTTTTGATTTCATGGGCCAGGTTGCGAATCAGCTCTTTGTTGGCCTGGGCCTGGTCCATCAGGCGCTCTTCACGGTCTTGCTTGGCTTGCTGCTCCAGCGGCAGTAACTCAATGATCGCTTCACCGGGTGTGTCGGTTTGCGCCACCACCACATGCACCGGCATAGGCTCGTGGCCCAGCCGATTGAGCCAGGCGTCATAGCGCAACGCGGCAAACTCGTTGCTGCCCGCGCCCACCAGCGCATTTTGCAAAAAATGCGGTTCGGTAAAACAATCAGGGAGCTGCGATCCTTCGATCGTGCGGCGTGACATGCCCAGCGCGTCTTCAAGGGCGGCGTTGGCAAACACCACCACACCGTCGGTGCGCACCACGGCCACCAGCGTGGCCAGCAGGTCAAAGGCCTGAAAGCGCGGCTGATCCACAGAAGTGGCTGGTTTGGAGGTAAAAAATAAAGGCTTTTTCAAGCTTTGTATTTTGGCGCAGAAGGGCGCTCAGACAGCACAAGCAGGTTAATTGCTGTTGGGCAGGCGGGAAATTTCGCGTTTCAGGCCAGCAATGTCGCTCTGGTTGCGGGCAATGCTGTCTTTCAGATCGGCCACCCGGTCCAGGTAGCGCTGGTAGTTACGGCCTTCAATGCCCTGTTTTTCAGGCTCACCGTTGTTGAATTCTTTTTGTTGCTCGGCCAGCTTGGCCTCGGCCTTTTTCAGTTCGGACTCCAGAATACTGCGGGAGTCACTGTCGCGTGCTTTCTGGTCTGGGCTACCGTCGGTACGGTTACCCGACGACGAGCCAGCGGATGCAACCCTGACGGCCGGTGCTCTTTGCACTGGCACGCTCTGCACCACCGTCACGTTGCCGCCTTCCATGGTTTTGCAACCACGTGTTTGAGCGTCTTTGATGTTGTTGATGTATTCAGTGCTCCGGCCGTCAGCGCCAACGCACCGGTAAATTTGAGCCGATGCAGCGCCACAGGCCAAAGCCAGAAAGATACCGAAAGAAGAGATCAATAAAGTGTGTGTCATGCTTAACCCCAGTTCCGTGTTCCCAGCGGCCAGTTTTGGCTTTGGACGGTCTGCCAGTATGCGGCAAAGACGTGAAATTGCAAAGTCATCTGACCATAACCCCACAACAGAATGAAAAAAGGACGGCCTGAGCCGTCCTTTTTTAGCAACAAAATGCGTTTTTAATGCAATCAGCGCGCTTTTACAGCGAGTAGTACATGTCGAACTCAATCGGGTGCGTGGCCATGCGCAAGCGCGTGACTTCACCCATCTTCAGTTCAATGTATGCATCGATCATCGAGTCAGTGAACACGCCACCTTTGGTCAAGAAGCCGCGACCCACGTCCAGGCAGTCCAGCGCTTGGTCCAGGCTGTGGCAAACGGTTGGGATTTTTGCGTCTTCTTCCGGCGGCAGATGGTACAGGTCCTTCGTGGCGGCTTCGCCCGGGTGGATTTTGTTTTCTACGCCGTCCAGGCCAGCCATCATCAGCGCCGCAAAACCCAGGTACGGGTTCATCAGTGGATCCGGGAAGCGAGCTTCAATGCGGCGACCTTTCGGGTTGGCCACGTACGGAATGCGAATCGATGCTGAACGGTTTTTAGCAGAATATGCCAGCTTGACCGGCGCCTCAAAACCA
>JANMIH010000093.1:0-2263 GCA_031375685.1 Polaromonas sp.
ACTGGGCAATTTGATGCAGACGAGGTTGATCCTGCTTTAGAAGTACCAAAACGGGTTTTATCTGCGCAGCCCGAATCCCCAAAGCTTCACAAAGTCTTGGCGCAAGCGGGCTTGGGCTCACGACTTGAAATGGAGCAGTTGATTCTGGAGGGGCGAATTTCTGTCAACGCCGAGCCCGCCCACATTGGCCAACGCATCCAGTTTGGCGATAGCGTCAAAGTCAATGGCAAACCTGTTCGCGTGCGCATCGACCCGCCTCCACCTCGCGTTATTGCTTATCACAAGCCAGCTAGAGAAGTCGTCACGCATGATGACCCTCAGAACAGGCCGACTGTGTTTCGCCGTTTGCCCAAGTTGTTTCAGGGTAAATGGCAGTCAGTAGGACGGCTTGACTTGAACACTGAGGGCTTGCTGCTGCTGACCAGTTCTGGCGAACTGGCGAACAGGCTGATGCATCCGCGTTTTGGGCTGGAGCGCGAATATGCGGTTCGCGTACTGGGCGCTTTGAACAATGAAGAAAAAAAACGCTTGCTTGAAGGCGTGACGCTTGACGACGGCATGGCGCAATTTACTTCACTTGAAGCCGGTGGCGGAGAAGGTGCCAACTGTTGGTATAAAGTGACGTTATCTGAAGGTCGAAACCGTGAAGTCAGGCGCATGTTTGAGGCAGTAGGTCATGCCGTCAGTCGCCTCATCCGCATCCGGTACGGCGCCATGGTTTTGCCACGGGGCCTGAAGCGTGGTGCGTTTGTTGAGCTGGATGAGCAGGAAATCTGGGCTTTTACCAGTGCAGCAAGCCACGCTGAACAACGTGCTGATACTCGGCGCGGCGTCAACAATTCACAAGGTTCGCCATCAATTGAGACGGATGGTCCCCCTGGGCGTGCGCCCCGCAGGGGGCCACGTTCGCGAGCTACGCAGCCAAGAAATCCTGCCAGTAGCTTTGGGGATCAAACCGGGCAAGACCCGCGTGCTCAAGAGGGCGGGGACGAGCCGCACGATCTTCAGCCACCGGATTACATTCAGGGGGCCAATTCCTTGCCTCGTGGCAACAACACGAACAGAAGCCGCACCAGAGGCAATGGTGCGAACGCTGGCAATCCTGTTAATGGACGAAACCGGCGCGGGAACAATTTCGGCGGTAATACCAATGCGGGCGGGGGTACAAATTTTGGTGGCAGAAATCAGAGTCGACGTGATGAACGCAATCCGGTTGCAGACCGAAACAGCGGTGCAGCCCAGCCCGATCCGATGAAAACATCTTTTGGTTATATCGGCGCTGATACGTTCACACGGCAGCGCCAAGGACAGGCACAGCGACCCAGAGGTGGAGGCGCAAATAGTGGCAATCGCAGCGGAAACCGAAATGGCGGAAATCGGGGCGGTAACCGCTGATTTTTTGAATGGCGCCATGGAACATTCATCACAATGTTCATTCATAACCTCTTGACCTCAGGGAATTGCTGCCAAGTTGGCGACTGCGGGTTAAAATCAAAGGCTGTATTCATTTCGAATATCTCTAAAAATCTCCAGAAACAGGAACGCAAATGGCTATCGAACGTACTCTCTCCATCATCAAACCTGACGCAGTGGCAAAAAATGTCATTGGTCAAATTTATGCACGTTTTGAGGCTGCTGGCTTGAAAGTCGTTGCTGCCAAGCTCGCTCATCTGTCCCGCGGTGAAGCCGAAGCGTTTTACGGCGTTCACAAAGAGCGTCCTTTCTTCAAAGATCTTGTGTCTTTCATGATTTCTGGCCCCGTGATGATTCAGGCGCTTGAGGGCGAGAACGCCATTTTGAAAAATCGTGACCTGATGGGTGCTACAGATCCTAAAAAAGCGGCGGCAGGTACGATTCGCGCTGATTTCGCTGAAAGTATTGATGCCAATGCGGTGCATGGTTCGGATGCTGCTGAAACAGCGCATAATGAAATTGCCTTCTTCTTTCCTGGCATGAATATTTACTCCCGCTGAAGTCAGAAGCTTCACGACGCGCTTGAGCATGTCAGTCAACCTTCTTAGTTTCGATTTGGAAGGGTTGACTGCCTTTTGTGAAGACTTGGGTGAAAAACGCTTTCGCGCCGCGCAGCTTTTCCGCTGGATCCATCAAAAAGGTGCAGCTGACTTTTCTCAGATGACGGATTTGGCAAAATCATTGCGGCACAAACTGCCGTCATCTGCCTGCATTCAAACTCTTAGCGTCGTTTCACGCCAAAACACGGCTGACGGAACCAACAAAAGGCTGTATGAAGTTGGTGCTGGCG
>JANMIH010000115.1:0-13176 GCA_031375685.1 Polaromonas sp.
CAGGTTTTGTGGGTCGGCACTTGTGTGAAAAGCTGGCGGGTGGCGACTACCGTGCCACGGTGCTGACGCGGCGGCGAGTCAATGCCAGGCACCTGCAAATGCTGCCCATGGTCGATGTGCTTGAAGGCTCGGCCTATGACGCGACGACCCTCACCCCCCTTTTGGCTGAACATGATGCGGTGGTGAATCTGGTGGCCATATTGCATGGCACTGAGGACGCGTTTGACAAAGCCCACGTTCAATTGCCGCAAACACTCGTCAACGCCTGTCAATCGGCTGGCCTGCGGCGGATTGTGCATGTCAGCTCAATGGGCGCCGACTTGAAGGCACCATCGATGTACCAGCGCAGCAAGGCGCGAGGTGAAGCGGTTTTAATGAGCTCGGGGCTTGACGTGAGCGTGCTGCGGCCCAGCGTTATTTTTGGCGCTGAAGACAATTTTTTAAACACCTTTGCGTCGCTGCAAAAGATGTTCCCGTTCATTCCACTGGCGGGCAGCACCGCCAGGTTTCAACCGGTGTGGGTTGAAGACGTGGCCAGCGCACTGGTCAAATGCATTGAAGACAACACCACCATCGGTAAAACCTTTGAGGCCTGTGGGCCCGATGTTTTTACCCTCAAGCAACTGGTGCAACTGGCGGGCCGATACAGCGGCCATGACAAGCCCGTGATCGGTCTGCCCGACGGGCTGGCGCGCATTCAGGCGGCATTGATGGAGCTTGCGCCAGGCGAGCCCATCATGAGCCGTGACAACCTGGACGCGATGAAGGTTGACAACATCTCTGCAGGCAAGCCAGGCTTGCAGGCTCTAGGCATCACACCCTCTGCACTCAGTGCTGTCGTGCCGTTTTACCTGGGTGCGCAAGGTTTGCGCAGCGGGCTGACGGCCAAGCGCAGAACTGCAGGCAGGTTTTAGAGCCGCATCAATTGCACTGATTTTTTGCATCAATCGGCTTGACAAGCTGCGCTAGCATCTGGCTCTTACTAGGAATGCCCTCATGCTCAAACTCTACATCGGCAATAAAAACTACTCGTCATGGTCCATGCGACCCTGGGTGCTGCTCAAGCAGGCGGACATTGCATTTGAAGAAGTCATGGTGCGATTTGACTCGTTTGATGCGGATTCGCAGTTCACCAAGACGATGTCTGGCATCACGCCTGTCGGCAAGGTACCGGTACTGGTCGACGAGGGCCTGGTGGTGTGGGACACCCTGGCAATTGCCGAGTATCTGGCTGAAAAATATCCAGCTAAAAACCTTTGGCCGCAAGATACAAAAGCCCGAGCCAGAGCGCGCAGCATTTGCGCTGAAATGCACAGCGGCTTTGGTGCACTGCGTTCTGCCTGTCCAATGAACGTTGAAGCCAGCCTGCCTGACGTTGGTCAATTGATCTGGCGCGACAAACCCGCCGTGTGTGCAGACGTGGCGCGCATCGTGGGCATGTGGGGCGAACTTTTGCAAACGCAGGGTGGCCCGATGCTGTTCGGTGCATTCACCATAGTCGACGCTTACTTTGCACCTGTGGCCATGCGCCTGAAAAGCTACGCCCTGCCCGTGCCTGCCCACATCACCGCCTACATTGAGCAGCTTTGCGCCATGCCTGGCGTGAAGGCCTGGGTGGCTGACGCGCTGGCCGAGAACGACTTTCGGGATTTTGAAGAGCCACACCGCTTGCATCGCTAGCGCGCAAGCTCTGTAAACTTGCGGCCATGGAAATTTTCATGGTCGGTGGCGCTGTCAGGGACATGCTTTTGGGCTTGCCTGTTCAAGACCGCGACTGGGTGGTGGTGGGCAGCACGCCTGAAGAACTGGTGGCGTTGGGCTATTTGCCCGTCGGCAAAGACTTTCCGGTTTTCCTGCACCCCACAACCAAAGAAGAATATGCCCTGGCTCGTACGGAGCGTAAAACCGCGCGTGGCTACCACGGCTTTGAGGTGAACGCCGCACCCGAAGTAACGCTGGAACAAGACCTGGCACGGCGTGATTTGACGATTAATTCAATAGCTGCTTGCGCCCTGATTGATTGGTCTACAGAGCGATTTGGCACTGAAATTGACCCCAATCCAGCCCATTTGATAGACCCTTACGGTGGCCAGGCTGACATTGCGGCCAAGGTACTGCGCCATGTGACCGATGCCTTTCGCGAAGACCCGGTGCGCATTTTGCGAGTGGCGCGTTTTGCGGCACGGTTTGCTGACTTCAGCGTGGCGCGCGAGACCATGCAGCTCATGAAAGACATGGTGACGCACGGCGAAGCCGATGCCCTGGTGGCCGAACGTGTGTGGCAAGAGCTGTCGCGTGGACTCATGCAAACCAAGCCATCCCGCATGTTTGAGGTGTTGCGCGAATCCGGTGCGCTTGAGCGCCTGCTGCCTGAGGTCAACCGGCTGTGGGGGGTGCCGCAGCGCGCTGACTACCACCCCGAGATTGATACCGGCGTGCATCTGATGATGGTGCTCGACATGGCGGCGCAGCTTGACGCGCCACTGCCGGTACGATTTGCCTGCCTGACGCATGACCTGGGGAAGGGGACGACGCCTCTAGACGTTTTACCCAAACATATCGGCCACGAGTTGCGCAGTGCCAAATTGTCAAAAACCGTTTGCGAACGCCTGCGCGTGCCCGTTGAATGCCGTGAGTTGGCAGACGTGGTGGCCATGGAACACGGCAACATTCACCGCAGTGCCGAGTTTGGCGCGGCGGCTCTGGTAAGACTGCTGGAGCGCTGCGATGCGTTTCGCAAGCCGCAGCGTTTTGCCGATGTGCTGCTGGCCTGCGAGTGTGATGCGCGCGGGCGCCTTGGCTTGCAGGACGCGGCTTACCCGCAACGCCAACGGCTTCTTGACATGCTCAAGGCTGCGCAATCGGTAGTGACCAGCGTGATTGCCGAGGCAGCACTTGCCGAAGGGCTGGACGGCAAAAAGATTGGTGAGCGGGTCCATGCCGCTCGGGTGGCTGCAGTAGCGGTGATGGTTGATCAAAAAAGCTGATGAATCAAAACAACTGTGAGATCACACTGGCCATCAGGCTCAGCACAATGGTCGTCGTTAAAGGTATGTAGCGCTCCTTGCCAAACAGCTTGAAACGCAAGTCACCCGGCAGTTTGCCAAAGCCCAGTTTGTTCAACCAGGGCGTGAGCGCACTGATGAACACCAGCATGAGAAAAATAACGATCATCCAGCGAATCATGTTGTTCTTACAAGGTGTGTGTTCTGTCGCCCGCCGCAAAGCCCATGGGCTCCCAGGCCGCAGCGTTGCCAGTGCCGAACGCGATGACCTTGAACAACTCGCCCATTTCATGCTCGTTGATGAGTTTTTGCACCATCGTGCGGTCCTTGATCGTTGCATCGTCCATGCTGTCCAGCACACCGCAGTTCAGTAAAAACCGCCCCTGCCCGGTGTAGCCCAGCACTTGCAGGCCCGCCTCTTGCCCCGCCAGGGCCATTGCCGTGAAATTGACATGCGCGGTGATGTCTTTGTAGCCCACATCCGCAAGCGCATCCGCATCAACGAGGTGCGCGCGGTGGCACATCACCGTGCCCATGCTGCGCTGCGGATGGTAATACTCATGCGCTGGAAAGCCGTAGTCGATTAAGAAAACAGCGCCCGCTTCAAGTTTGTCCGCCACGGTGCGAATAAAGCCTTCAGCTTGCAGGTGGATTTCAGTCAGATAGTCATGCGTGCCCAGCACCTCAAACGGTGGCCTTAGCTCAGTGGGTTGGTCTGCATACGTCAACACGCCATCATGCAGAACAACACCACGCTCATGCCAAACGCCATTGCTACGCGCCAGCAATTTGACGGGCATGGCATCCAGCACCTCGTTGCCAATCACGATACCGCGCATCGCATCAGGCAGGCTTGTGGCCCAATACACGCGGCCCTCAAACGCTTTGAGCCGCTGCTGCTGGCGCACCCGCAAACTGCCCGACACATCAACGATGGTGTAGCGCGTGACATGCGGCAGCGCCTGCAAAAGCTGCTCGGCCAGCGCGCCTGAGCCTGCGCCAAACTCCCACACTTCAGTCGTGCCCGTCGCTTGACAAGCCTCGGCCACTTGCCGCGCCAACGCCTGGCCAAAGCGCGGCGACATTTCGGGTGCGGTCACAAAGTCACTGCCCGCATCTGTCTTTCCGCCAGGCATCAGGCCAAACTTGCGCAAGTCGTTGGCGTAGTAACCCAAACCCGGTTCATAAAGCGCCATGCTCATGAAAGCGTCAAAGCCCAGCCAGCCACCCGCCGAGGCGATGGCCTCATGGATTCGGGTTTGCAGGGGGGTCGTTAAAATAATTGTCATTTCTCAAAAATAGGTAGCTATGGAATCTGAAAATGCGCAGTCTAATGAGTTGATTCTCTGGCTTAAAGCGTTGGATTTGCCGTTGTGGGTAAAAGTAGCACTGGTCATGATCATGGCTAGCATTCTTACAGGTGCTGGTTCACTTCTGATCCACGGACTCTACAAAGCCGATAAAGACGAGATATCCATAGCCGCAACGCTTTTAGCAATATCGTTACCAGTACTTTTGATTGTCACAGCCTTGGTTTTCGGTTCAAACGGCGAAAAAACACTTCAAAAAAGAACAACTAGAGTTTTGCAAACTTTGATCCCTTCGTGTATCAAAGAGAACTTTGCAGCTCCTAGTCATAAAGAAAATTTATCTGCGACCTCACTTAAATTTTCTCCCGTTATTGATACATGTTTGCGTGGTTGCATAGCTGACTATGTTTTAACTGTTGCAAACAATGAAGGCCTAGACGATATAAAACTAAGTTTCTCAATTGAGTTGAATGTTAAAAAAGCCAATGTCATATTTTGGTTACCTTTGCCCGAAAGTCCCGTCAATGATGTAAGCCTTGAGGGCGGTAACTTGGTCGGATTGATTGGTCAACACCGCCTGCACTGTGCATTTGGTGCAGTTGCGGAGGGTTATAAATTGAATGCCTCCCCCGTTTTTAGATCGGTTGGGGATAAGCCCATGATGGGACTGGTGTTTATTCGTTTCTTGCCAAAAGATTTTCTGCTCCAGGCGCTAGAAACTTTGTATTTTGCGCAAGACATCGCTTTTTTTGTACGCGGACTAGCAGATAAAGATGAGCCAGGATATGAAAAGTAAGCAGTGTGACGTGAAAACGGTGCTCATTACTGGTGGTGCAGCACGACTGGGGGCGAAGCTTGTAGAAACATTTGCCCAAGATGGGTGGAAAGTTTTTTGCCATTACGACAAGTCCCACGACGCCGCTTTGCTACTTCAGCATAACTTACGTGATGCGGGCTTCGATGTCACCGCTATGCAAGCAAATCTATCAAGCGATAGTGGATGTGTAAATTTGATATCTCAACTAGAAGAGCTAACTGATCGATTGGATTGCCTGATCAATAATGCTTCTGCATTCGAGCCTGACAGTGCATCAGACTTCGACACTGCCAGTGCAAATCAGCAATTGCACGTCAATTTAATGGCGCCACTGATACTGAGCAGACTTATGGCTGAACGACTCGTGTCACAGCATCCAACAGAGCCTGGATGCATCATCCACATACTTGATCAAAAAGTTTTTAACCTCAACCCAGACTATTTCACATACACAGTTAGCAAGCTTGCACTGGAGCGATCAGTAGCATTACAGGCGCGTGCACTGGCACCTCGGCTTAGGGTGTGTGGTGTTGCTCCTGGATTGATGTATTTAAGTGGACCACAGTCTGCTGAAAACTTTGAAAAAGCAAGCTGTACAAATTTATTGCAGCGTGCGATTAACCCAGGTGATGTCTGTAAAACCTGCCTGTTTCTGGCCAAAACGCCAGCAATTACGGGCAGTACGGTGACCGTTGACAATGGTCAGCACCTTGTTCCGCTAGAACGAGATGTGATGTTTGTATTGGACGAAATATTAAAAGGCAAGATTTGATGAAACCGACCGCTCAATGGGATTTGATGTTGAACTGCCGAAAGCTATTTCTGCGCAACTACGAGGTAAGGATCAATATTGGTGTGCATGAGTTTGAAAAAAGAGCGGAACAACGGGTTCTGATAAATGTTGATTTGTATATTCCACTTATCCAATCCACTCCTAAACAAGATGAACTGGATGAAGTTGTTGATTACGACTTCATACGGCGCTCAGTCTCCCAGCGTGTAGAGAAGGGACACATTCACTTGCAGGAGACTTTATGCGACGATATGTTGCACGTCATGCTCTCACATCCAAAGGTGCAGGCAGCAAGAATATCAACAGAAAAGCCAGATGTGTATCCGGATTGCGAATCCGTAGGTTGTGAAGTTTTTGGTATCAAGGACTGACAGCATCTCATCATGGATCAGTCAAATAACATTGATATAGCCCGTTTAGAGGCTGTAGCTGCAGAACGCCGATTAGAGCGCGAAGATCACAAACTCGAAAAACGTCTGTGCCGCGAGGTAGGCCGGGCGATTGTTGACTTCAACATGATTGAAGAAGGCGACAAGGTGATGGTGTGCGTGTCGGGCGGCAAAGACAGCTACGCCATGCTGGACATTTTGCTCAAACTGCAAAAGCGCGCCCCGATCAATTTCAGTCTGATTGCCGTGAACCTGGACCAGAAGCAACCCGGTTTCCCCGAGCACATCCTGCCTGAATACCTGGCCAAACTCGGTGTGCCTTTTCATATTGAAAACCAGGACACCTACAGCATCGTCAAGCGCGTGATACCTGAGGGCAAAACGCTGTGCTCGCTTTGCTCCCGTTTGCGGCGCGGTATTTTGTACCGTGTCGCGGGTGAGCTGGGGGCGACCAAAATCGCACTGGGCCACCACCGTGACGACATGCTGCAAACGTTTTTCCTGAACATGTTTTTTGCCGCCAAGCTCAAAGGCATGCCGCCCAAACTGGTCAGCGACGATGGCAAAAACATTGTGATTCGCCCGATGGCCTATGTGCCTGAAAAAGACCTGAGTCGCTGGGCAGCCGTTCAAGACTTCCCCATCATCCCCTGCACACTGTGCGGTAGCCAGGAGAACCTGCAACGCAAGCAGGTCGGCAACATGCTGCGTGAATGGGATAAAAAATTCCCGGGGCGGATCGAAAACATGTTCAATGCGCTGCAAAACATCGTGCCGTCGCATTTGATGGACGGCAAGCGACATGACTTCAAAGGTATCAAGACCACAGGCGTGGCCGATGCGGATGGCGACAAGGCGTTTGATGCTGATGAGTTCAGTGGATCATTGATGACAGAACTTCCTGCCCAGTCTGTGATCAAAATACAGTCTTTTTAACCATTTCCAGCCTTTTTCAGACATTAAATTGAACGGTAGGCCATATGTTACGTGCGCAAACAGCTATTATTTTAATAGCAACTTTGCTATTGTCAGCGTGTTCAAGCATGCGTGTGGTGGACAGCGATGTGACCGCCTTTTCAGCCTGGACGGCCGCGCCGCCTGCGCCTGGCACGCGCTACAGGTTTGAGCGACTGCCCTCGCAGCAGTCAGCCAACACCCAGCAAGACCGCATCGAAGCGCTGGCCACCACCAGCCTGTCAAAGGTTGGCATGGCACTGAGCCCGGCAGATGCGCGCTACAGCGTGCAGGTATTGCTGGTGACTGAAATTGTGCAGCGTTACCCAGAGCCGGGCTTTGGTTTTGGCGGGCCGGGGGTGTCGATTGGCGGTGGCAGCCTGGGTTCGTCCATTGGTTTTTCGTTTCCCATCGGCTTTGGCGAGTCGTATTACAAGCGCACGGTGAGTGTGTTGATGCGTGAACTCGCCAGCCAGAAGGTGGTGTTTGAAACCCGCGCCCTGCATGATGGCCCGTGGGGTGATGCGTTTGCCGTACTGCCCGCGATGCTGGACTCAGCGCTGCTGGGTTTTCCCCAGCCGCCAGCGGGTACAAGAAGAATTAATGTGGAGATTCCCCGATGATTAGTAAGTTGGCACTTCTAGAAATTCAGATTTTCTGGATGAAGTGCAAGGCGCACGGAGCGCAGGACACCGGAATGCACTTGTGTGCATGAGGATTCCGAGCACCGCGCAACGCCGCAATTCGCCCGAAAAATGAATTTATAGACGTGCCAAATATGCAAGAACCGACCCGCATCATCGCCATCCGCCACGGCGAAACCACCTGGAATGTGGACACCCGCATCCAGGGTCATCTGGATATCCCCCTGAACGCCAACGGGCGCTGGCAGGCTGAGCGTCTGGCCGAGGCGCTTCGAGATGAGCCGATCCAAGCCATCTATGCGAGCGACCTGGCCCGTGCATGGGAAACAGCGCACTATGTCGGCCAGGCGCAAGGCCTGCCAGTGACCAAAGAAATTGGTTTGCGCGAGCGCGATTTTGGTGACTTTGAAGGTAAAACCTTTGCTGAGATTGAAGTGCTGTTGCCCGAACAGTCGATGCGCTGGCGCAAACGTGACCCGGAGTTTTACCCCGCTGGAGGCGAGTCACTGATTACCCTGCGCGCCCGCGTCTTGGCTGCCGTCGAGCGCCTCGCTGCGCTGCACCCCGGCGAGCAGATTGCACTGGTGGGCCACGGCGGCGTGATGGACGTGCTGTACCGCGCCGCCACGCGGCTCGACATTCAAGCCCCTCGCACCTGGGAACTGGGCAACGCAGCCATCAATCGCCTGCTGTGGACGCCGGGCGGCTTCACGCTGGTGGGCTGGGCTGACACGCAGCACCTGAGCGAAGACGTGCTCGACGAAGCGGCAGGTTAACAAGATGAGTCTGGACATGCATCACTTGATAGGCCACTCCGTCAATGCCATTGACACGCCCGCGCTGGTGGTTGACCTGGACATGATGGAGCGCAACCTGGCTACCATGGCGGCGTTTGCCGCACAGCACAACGTCAAGCTGCGGCCGCACGCCAAAATGCACAAAAGCGCCGACCTGGCCAAGCTGCAGATGGCGGCGGGTGCCGTTGGCGTATGCGTGCAAAAAACGTCTGAAGCCGAGGCACTGGTCGCAGGTGGTGTGCATGACATTTACATCAGCAACGAAGTCATTGCGCCTGCCAAACTGGCGCGCGTTGCCACGCTCACGCGGGTGCTGGCGCCCCTGGGCGGCAAGCTGGCCATTTGTGTTGACAGTCTGGAGGGCATCAAGCGCCTGGCTGCCAGCATGAACGAAGGCCGCCTGGCGACTGGCATCGCATCAGCGATTGACGTGTTCATTGAGCTCAATGTGGGCCACAATCGCTGCGGCATTGAGCCTGGCACCCCTGCCGTAGCGCTGGCGCTTGAAATCCGCAAACACCCGGCCTTGAACTTTGCCGGTCTGCAGGCCTACCACGGCAAGGCGCAGCACATGCGCAATGCATCAGAACGCCGCGATGCCATCGCCAATGTCATCAAGGTGGTCAGCCAAACCCGCCAGCTGATTGAGGACGAGGGCATCAAGGTAGCGCTGGTCACAGGGGCGGGCACGGGCACGGCACCGCTGGAGGCCGCCAGCCAACTGTATGGCGAACTGCAAGCTGGCTCGTACCTGTTCATGGACGCAGACTACGCCGCCAATGAGCCCGTCGCGAACCAGCCACGCTTTAAGCATGCGTTGTTTGTCAAAACCCAGGTCATCAGCGTACACGCTGGGCATGTGGTGTGCGATGCAGGTCACAAAAGCCACGCGATTGATTCAGGCCTGCCGAAAGTCCATGTCTTCAGCAGCCGCAGCGAGCTGGACTATGCCAACGGTGGCGACGAACACGGTATTTTGAAACCCGTCGCAGGCAGCACTCGGCTGCCCAGCCTTGGCAGCATGTTGTGGCTGATACCCGGTCACTGCGACCCGACGGTGAACCTGTACAACGTGATGATTGGCGTGCGTGGCGGATTGCTCAAGGGGGTGGTGGAGTGCATCATCACAGTGAATGGGCGCGGCTGTTTAACCTGATTTAGGTAAACAGCTCGTTTCCCGCTGCAGGTGGCGCAACACCCAAGTGCCGATACGCCGCCAGCGTCGCAATGCGCCCGCGTGGTGTGCGCTGCAGATAGCCTTGCTGAATCAGATACGGTTCAATCACGTCTTCAATCGTGTCGCGCTCTTCGCCAATGCTGGCGGCAATGTTGTCCAGCCCCACGGGCCCGCCGTCAAAGCGGTGAATCACGCATTCCAATAGCTTGCGGTCCATCACGTCAAAGCCTTGCGGATCCCCGTCCAGCATGGCCAGTGCCTTGTTGGCAATGTCCAAAGTGATTTCGCCTTTGCCTTTGAAGTCTGCAAAATCACGCACACGACGAAGCAAGCGGTTGGCAATGCGCGGTGTGCCGCGCGAACGGCGGGCGATCTCAAAACCACCGGCTTCGTCAGTCGGTACATTGAGCAAACCCGCGCTGCGTTTGACGATGCGCGCCAGCTCATCGGCGGTGTAAAACTCCAGCCGCGCCACAATGCCAAAGCGGTCGCGCAGCGGGTTGGTCAACATGCCCGCACGGGTGGTGGCGCCGACCAGCGTGAAGGGCTGCAAGTCCAGCTTGATGCTGCGCGCCGCCGGACCTTCGCCAATCATGATGTCGATTTGATAATCTTCCAGCGCCGGGTACAAAATCTCTTCAACCACCGGGCTGAGGCGGGGAAGTTCGTCGATGAAAAGCAGATCGTTTTTTTCGAGATTCGTCAGCAGCGCTGCCAGGTCTTTGGGCTTTTCAAGCACCGGGCCGCTGGTTTGCCGCATGTTCACGCCCAGCTCATGCGCAATGATGTGGCTCAGTGTGGTCTTGCCCAGACCGGGCGGGCCAAACAGCAGCACGTGGTCCAGCGCCTCGCTGCGCTTTTTGGCCGCACCAATGAAAATCTCAAGCTGCTCCTTGACCTTGGCCTGCCCGACATAGCTCTCAAACAGCTTGGGTCGCAGTGCGCGCTCAATGGCTTCTTCTTTTGGGGAATCAGGCGCTGCGGACATGACGCGCCGCCTGGGCGGTAAGTCGGCTAGGTTGAAGTCGTCGGTTTGGATGGTCATGGGTTGTGTCGGCAGCGTGTCAGTTCAAGCGAGCAACAGAACCAGATCGTTTAACTCGCCGCAAGCTTGTTTGAAAATTACTTCACGAACTTTTCCCCATGGGTGTGGTTTACCTCCACGCAAACGCCAATCCATGCTCTTGGGTTGGTTGCAAATGATGTAACTGGCTTCAGTCTTGCTGCTGTTGTCGACTGCAAATGGGTTGGTTGCATTGAAAGCAGCCGTAGACATGGGTAAACCAATCACCAAGCCTGTGCGCTCGTTGTAAGCCCGAGTTGTGAGAACTACCATGGGATGGACATCGCGCATTTCTTTGCCAACCTGCGGGTTGAAATTAATCCAGATGATGTCGCGCCGGTCTGGCGCCCATGGCTTGTCAATAGCGACTTTCGAAACCAATTTATCGTGCCCCGAACTCAGCGCCCACAGGCATGTCGGCCATCAATTCACCGCCATGAATGGCTGGGTCATAAGCCTTGAGTTTTTGCGCCAAGGTGAGCTTTTTAGCTTTCACGCGCAGTTCAAGCCGCCCGGGCTCAATGACCTGCACTTGCAAAGGCGTGTCTGGCGTGATTTGCATGGCCTGCATGAGCTCACGGCTCAGGCGTATTCCATGGCTGTTGCCCCAGGGGGAGATTGAAAGTGTGGTGGCATTCATGGGTTTAAGTATATCCGTGTGGATATACGTTGGCAATAGCCTGGACAAGCATGAACACCATGCCATCAATTCACTTCGCCAACGCCTTCAAAGCCAGCTTGATCCCGTCACTCACCCCAATATCCTTGGGCAATGCTTTGAGCGCCAGCGCCGCATCGCGGTCGCTGTACCCCAGCGCCACCAACGCCTGCAAGATGTCAGACTGGCTGTCATTGCTGATGGACACATTCACGCCGATGTCTGCGCCGAGCTTGCCTTTGAGCTCCAACAGCAAACGCTCGGCGGTTTTTTTGCCAATGCCTGGCACTTTAATGATGCGCCCTGGCTCTTGCAGGGTAACGGCCTGTGCCAGTTCTTCAACACTCATACCGCTGAGCACGCTCAAAGCGGTGCGCGGGCCGACGCCCGAAATTTTGACCAACTGCCTGAAAGCTGCGCGCTCGGTAGCTGTTGCAAAACCGTAGAGGATTTGTGCGTCTTCACGCACCACAAAATGCGTCAGCAGGCTGACTTTCTCACCCAGCGCTGGCAAGTTATAAAACGTGCTCATGGGCACCAGCAGCTCGTAGCACACGCCGTTGCAGTCCACCAGAATTTCTGGGGGGTTCTTGTCAAGCAGTTGGCCCTGGATTCGTCCTATCATGTTCGTCCTATCATGGCTTGATGTTATCAGCCAGCCCAACTCTTCAGGACACCCCACCTTGATCCTCCGCCACACTTTCACGCCACCGAACAACACCCGCATGGGCCACCTGTGCGGGCCGATGGATGCCCACATCCGCACGATTGAAGTGGGCCTGGACGTGAAGATTGCGCACCGCTTTGAGCAGTTCAAGATTGACGGCACCAAGGCGCGTGCCACCCAGGCGCTTGAAGTGCTGCAGGCGCTGTATGAAATGGCGCAGCGCCCGATTGCCGAGGAAACCGTGCAGCTGATGATGGCGGGGGACACAGCTTTGAAGGTCGCGCCTGACGGCAGCACCACGCTGACCACCCGGCGTGCTGACCTGCGCGCCCGCACCGTCAACCAGGGCACCTACCTGGAGAACATTGCCACGCACGACATCACCTTTGGCATAGGCCCCGCAGGGACAGGCAAAACCTATCTGGCGGTGGCCTGCGCGGTGGATGCGCTGGAGCGCAGCGCCGTGCAGCGCATTGTGCTGACGCGCCCGGCGGTAGAAGCTGGCGAGCGGCTGGGCTTTTTGCCAGGCGACTTGAGCCAGAAAGTGGACCCCTACCTGCGCCCGCTGTGGGACGCGCTGCACGAGCTGATGGGGTTTGAGCGGGTGCAAAAAGCCTTCGAGCGCCAGCAGATCGAGATCGCGCCGCTGGCCTTCATGCGCGGCCGCACGCTGAACCATGCCTTCGTGATCCTCGACGAGGCGCAAAACACCACGCCCGAGCAGATGAAGATGTTTTTGACGCGCATCGGCTTTGGCAGCAAGGCGGTGGTGACGGGCGACGTGAGCCAGGTGGATTTGCCCCGCACGCAGCTAAGTGGCTTGGTCGATGCCGAGCGCGTTTTAAGGCGCGTCAATGGCATCGCCATCACCCGATTGACCAGTGCAGACGTGGTGCGCCACC
>JANMIH010000162.1:0-5723 GCA_031375685.1 Polaromonas sp.
CCGTGGCTCCAGCCCAAACGCGCCAGGTAGTTGACCATCGCGTCGGGCAGGTAGCCTTCAACCGCATATTGCGTGACAGCTTTTGCGCCGCTGCGTTTAGACATTTTTTCGCCCAGCTCATTGAGCACAGTCGGCAGGTGCGCATACACCGGCACATCTTTGCCGAGCGCTTTAAAAATATTGATCTGACGCGGTGTGTTGTTGACGTGGTCGTCACCGCGAATCACATGCGTGATCGCCATGTCCATGTCGTCAACCACCACACAAAAGTTATACGTCGGCGTGCCATCGGGTCTTGCGATCACCAGATCGTCGAGCTCGTCGTTGCTGATCTCGATGCGGCCCTTGACCTTGTCGTCCCACACGACGCTGCCGCCCTGCGGGTTTTTAAAGCG
This sequence comes from Polaromonas sp., assembly GCA_031375685.1. Classification (GTDB taxonomy): domain Bacteria; phylum Pseudomonadota; class Gammaproteobacteria; order Burkholderiales; family Burkholderiaceae_C; genus Polaromonas. Next base: position 396 of record JANMIH010000162.1, read on the forward strand.
CAGCACAGGTTGCACGCCTTGCGGAATGGCAGGCAAGGTCTTGCCAGGCGCAGGCCGCCAGGTGCCGTCGTAACGCGGCTTTTCCTTGGCCGCTGTTTGCGCCTCGCGCAGCGCGTCCAACTCGACCATACTCATGTAACAGGGGTAGACGTGACCAGCAGCCTGCAAGTCGGCCAGCACAGCCTTGTAGCGGTCCATGCGCTGCATTTGATAGAACGGGCCTTCGTCATGGTTCAACCCCAGCCAGCGCATGCCCTCAAGAATGACATCGACGGAGGCCTGATTGGAACGCTCCACGTCGGTGTCTTCAATCCGCAAAATGAAGTCACCCCCTGTTGAACGCGCAAACGCCCACGGGTACAGTGCCGAGCGGATGTTGCCGAGGTGGATGAAGCCTGTTGGCGATGGGGCAAATCTCGTGCGTGTTTTCATGTCAGGGTGTCCAGGCCACGGCGCAAATCAGCCTTGATGTCTTCAACATGGTCCAGGCCAACGGCCAGACGTACCAGGCCCTGGCGGATGCCTGCAGCCTGACGTTGTACTTCGCTCAAGCGGCCATGTGAGGTGGTGCCGGGGTGGCAGATGATGGTTTTGGTGTCGCCCAGATTGGTGGCAATGCTGCACACGCGGGTGCTGTTGATGACGTGAAACGCATTGGCTTTGGCAGTGTCAGCTGAATCACCTTTGAGCTCAAACGACAGTACTGGGCCACCCATACCGGACTGCTGGCGCATGGCCAGATCATGCTGCGGGTGCGACGCCAGACCAGGGTAGTAAACACGCGCCACCGCCGGTTGGGTTTCAAGCCACTGCGCCACGGCCAATGCGTTGGCGCTTTGCGCCTGCATGCGTATACCCAGCGTTTCAAGCCCCTTCAGAACCACCCAGGCATTGAAAGGCGCAAGCGTCATGCCCGCAGTGCGAACAACCGGGCCAAACACATCCACAATAATTTTGGAAGGGCCGCAAATCGCACCGGCCATCACGCGGCCTTGGCCGTCCAGGTATTTGGTGCCCGAATGGATGATCAAATCAGCGCCCAATTCAACCGGGCGCTGCAAGGCGGGTGAGCAAAAGCAGTTATCAACCACCAGCAAAGCACCAACGCCATGCGCCAGGTCAGCCAGTGCGGCAATGTCGCAGACCTCGGTCAGCGGGTTGGTGGGCGTTTCAGCAAACAGCAACTTGGTGGTGGGGCGCAGCGCGGCCTTCCATTCAGCCGCATCGGTTTGAGACACAAAACTGGTTTCAACCCCAAATTTGCCAAACTCGCGGCCAATCAGGTTGATGGTGGAGCCAAACATCGAACGAGAGCAGACCACATGGTCGCCCGACTTCAAGAGGCCCATGCACATCATCAAAATCGCGCCCATGCCGGTCGATGCACCAATGGCGGCTTCAGTGCCTTCCATCGCTGCCAGACGACGCTCAAAACTCGTCACGGTGGGGTTGGACGTGCGGCCATAGGTATAGCCGTCTTCTGTGCCCGCAAAACGCCGCGCTGCGGTCTCGGCGTCGGGCTGCAAAAAGCCGCTGGTCAGGTACAGCGCTTCAGAGTTTTCGCCATACTGGCTGGGGTCAATGGCAACACGCAAGGCCAGCGTGTCGCGGTGCAAGTTTTCAGGGAGTTCTTTTGAGGTCATGCTAAATTCAGACTTCTTCAGGGTTGGGCAAGGCCAGGCGCGACACATCCACACCGCCTTCTTCACCTATTTTTTCTGCGGTGTCGGCACGCAGCGAATTCATGGCGGCAATCGTCTCAGCCGTAACGTCCCCCGTGATGTACACACCGTCAAAGCACGATGCATCAAAACCGTCGAGCTTGGGGTTGAGCGAGCCAATCGCGCGTTTCATGCCAGCGACGTCCTGATAAATCAGGGCGTCACAGCCAATCACCTGGCGAATCTCTTCCACCGTGCGGTCGTGTGCCACCAACTCGTCAGGGGTGGGCATGTCGATGCCGTACACATTTGGAAAGCGCACGGGCGGCGCTGCACTGGCCAGGTACACTTTTTTCGCGCCTGCATCGCGTGCCATCTGCACAATTTCTCGACTCGTTGTGCCGCGCACAATCGAATCATCGACCAGCAACACATTGCGACCCTTGAACTCACTGGCAATCACATTGAGCTTTTGGCGGACTGACTTTTTACGCACGCCCTGCCCCGGCATGATGAAAGTGCGGCCAACGTAGCGGTTTTTGACAAACCCTTCGCGGTACGGAATACCCAGCAAATGCGCCAGTTGTGTAGCGCTGGGCCGACTCGATTCAGGGATGGGAATGATCACGTCAATCTCGTTCGGCGGCACGGTTGACACCACCCGCTTGGCCAGTGTTTCACCCAGATTCAACCGCGCCTGGTAGACCGAAATACCGTCCAGCACCGAGTCGGGCCGGGCCAGATACACAAATTCAAAAATACACGGGTTCAGCGAGGCCTTGTCGGCGCATTGCTGCGAATGCAGGTTGCCGTCCATGTCAACAAACAAAGCTTCGCCTGGGGCGATGTCGCGGTCAAAGGCATGGCCCGTTCCCTCAAGTGCAACAGATTCACTGGCCACCATCACTGTTTTACCGCCTTCATTCTGGCCGTGGCCGATGCATAGGGGCCGAATGCCAAACGGGTCACGAAACGCCAGCAAACCGTGCCCCGCTATCAGCGCCACCACGGCATACGAGCCCTTGATTCGCTTGTGGACGCCGCGCACCGCAGCAAACACATCCACAGGCTTGAGCGGCAGGCCACGCGTGGTTTTTTCCAGCTCATGCGCCAGCACATTGAGCAGCACTTCAGAATCACTGTCGGTGTTGATGTGACGGTGGTCGGTGTTAAAAAGCTCGGCTTTGAGCTCTGCCGCGTTTGTCAGGTTGCCGTTGTGCGACAGCACCAGGCCAAATGGCGCATTGACGTAAAACGGCTGGGCTTCGTCTTCGCTGAAGGCATTGCCCGCCGTGGGGTAACGCACCTGACCCAGGCCCACATTGCCGGGCAACGCACGCATGTTGCGGGTCCTAAAAACGTCGCGCACCATGCCCTTGGCCTTGTGCATGAAGAACTTGCGGTTTTGCTGCGTGACGATGCCCGCCGCATCTTGCCCCCGGTGCTGCAGCAGCAGCAAGCCGTCGTAAATCAGCTGGTTAACAGGCGTCTGGCTAACGACGCCGACTATGCCGCACATGGTGTTTTATTCATGGTTACTTCAGTTTAAATAATTTGCAAATTTTTCAGGCAGCACAGGCTTCAGGCCTTTGAGCGTCGCATTCAAAACGGGCGCGCCTTTGGACGCTTGCCACCACAGGCTTTTTTCAAGCGCTGTCATGTTGATGACCACCGCTGCAGCCAACAACAAAATCACGCCCCGCACCAGGCCAAACGCCGCGCCCATGGTGCGGTCAACAGGCCGCAGGCCGATGGCCTCAATCAATTTCTTTAGCAAGAAAGCCAGCAAACCAGCGGTAAATACCGCCGCGACAAACACCAGCACAAACGCTGCTGCGTAGCGCACCGTTTCGCTGCTTGACTGCAACGGCAACCAGCCGGCAAACAGGGGCGCAAAGTACTGCGCCGCATAAAACGACAGCGCCCAGCCCAGTACCGACAACACCTCGTACACCAGCCCACGCCATGCGCCCAACAGCATGGAAAAGACTAAAACAGCCAGAAAAATCCAGTCAACCGTGGCCACTACAGCGTCAAAATGGAAGCGGGCAAATCAAGCGTTTTGATTTTGCTGGCAGCTTTCTCAGCCTCAGCCTTGCTGGCAAACGGGCCGACTCGAACGCGGATGCGTTTGCCGTCTTTGGTTTCAGCGACTTGTGTGTAAGTCTTCAGACCCGCTCTTTCCAGTTTCAAGCGCACTTCTTGCGCCTTGTCGGCATCGGCAAATGCGCCGACTTGCACGACCAGCCGCTCCGTACCCGAAGAAGCTGGCACAGCGACAGACGCTTGACCATCCAGCAAGGCTTTGGCTCGCGCGCCATCGTCTGCCTTGGGCGCTGGCTTGGCTTCCGGTTTTGGCTCCGGCTTGACTTCGGCTTTAGGGGCTGGCTTGGCTTCGGGCTTGGCCACAGGTTCAGCTTCTTTTTTAGGCGCAGACGCCACTGGCGCAGCAGGCGCTGGTTTTTTATCGATGACGATTTCTTCTTTGACACCCAGGCTGGACGCTGTGGCCACCTTGTCTTGCACAGGCGCAGACGCTGGCGCAACAGTTTCTTTGGCAGGCTCTGACTTGGCAGGCATCAGCAATGGTTTGACGGTGTTTTTGCCGGGAATTTCAATCGGAATATCCACCGCAATTGGGCGGGGCTGGGTGTCAAACAGCAACGGGAAACCCACCACGCCGATCAGCACAAGCACAGATGCACCAATCAGGCGGTGCTTGGCACGCTTGCGAATGACTTCCATGCTTTCGGGCTGGGCTGCGCCAGCAGCGCTGGATGAGGTCGAAGAAGCCCGGCGAAAGTTGAAAAACGGCATGGTGCTGACTTTGATCTTTGTAAAGCTTGTGGGTCGGCTTGCAGGTAGGCTGGGCGGGCAGTTTGAGCAGTCAGGCGTTCAGGTGCTTGGCAAACAGTCGCGGCAAGCCGCCCTTCAAAATGCCGCCCACCGTGTAGAAAGACCCGAAAACCACAATTCTATCAGCGGGGTCTGCTGCGGCAATGGCAGCTTGCAGGGCAGATTCGGGGGTTGTGTAAGCGTTTGAGGAGGCGTCTTTGCGTGTGTTGGTGGCCTGCCATTTGGCTTGCAACACCTCGCCAGTGGCGGCTCGGGCTGTTGGCAGGTCGGTGAAATACCACTTGTCAATCAGCGGGCCAACCCGCGCCAGCATCGGGGCGACGTCTTTGTCGGCCATGGCACCAAACACAGCATGGGTACAGGGGTAAAAACCCATCGCGTCCAGATTTTCAGCCAGGGCAGCGACAGAATGCGGGTTGTGCGCCACGTCCAGCACCAGCGTCGGCTGGCCGGGAATGATTTGAAACCTGCCCGGCAACTCGACCATCGACAAGCCAACGCGAACAGCCTGGGCGGTCATTGGCAGCACATCCCGCAGTGCCGTCAGCGCTGCCAGTACGCCAGAAGCGTTCATGAGCTGGTTCGCCCCGCGCAAAGCCGGATAGGCCAGCCCCGCATACCTTCTGCCCCGCCCCGCCCACCCCCACTGCTGTTTGTCGCCAGAAAAGTTGAAGTCTGTGCCAAATTTCCACAAGTCAGCACCCACTGCGGCAGCGTGGTCGATCACGCTTTGTGGCGGCACCGGGTCGCTCACCACCACCGGTTTGCCGGGGCGCATGATGCCGGCTTTTTCAAAGCCGATCAGCTCGCG
>JANMIH010000168.1:0-1710 GCA_031375685.1 Polaromonas sp.
ACGTGGATAGGCATCGCCCATCATCGCCACCAGGTCAGGCACCAGTTTATGAAAGAACGGCGTCTTTTTACCCAGCTTGTAGCCATGGCGAATCGCGCGACGGATGATGCGGCGCTGCACGTAGCCGCGTCCTTCGTTCGATGGGTTCACGCCATCGCTGACCAGAAACGCAGTGGCACGAATATGGTCGGCAATCACGCGCAGGCTCTTGTTGTTCAGGTCGGTACAGCCTGTCTCGCGTGATGCAGCTTTGATCAGCGCGTCAAAAATATCAATCTCGTAGTTGCTGTGAACGTGTTGAAGAATGGCTGCAAGACGCTCCAGGCCCATGCCGGTGTCAACACACGGCGCAGGCAGCTTGACCAGCGAGCCATCGGCCTGCATGTCGAACTGCATGAACACGTGATTCCAGATTTCAATGAAGCGGTCGCCGTCTTCACCGGGGCTGCCGGGTGGCCCACCGGGGATGTGGTCGCCGTGGTCGTAAAAAATCTCGCTGCACGGACCGCACGGCCCCGTATCAGCCATCATCCAGAAGTTGTCTGACGCGTATTTTTTGCCCTTGTTGTCGCCAATCCGCACGATGCGGTCAGCGGGCAGGCCAATCTCGTTGTGCCAGATGTCGTAGGCTTCCTGGTCGTCGATGTACACGGTGGCCAGCAACTTTTCAGGCGGCAGTTTGTAGACTTTGGTCAGCAGTTCCCAACCCCACAGCAATGAGTCACGCTTGAAGTAATCGCCAAAGCTCCAGTTGCCCAGCATCTCAAAAAACGTGTGGTGCCGCGCGGTGTAGCCCACGTTCTCCAGGTCGTTGTGTTTGCCTCCCGCACGCAAGCAGGCCTGCACGCTGGCCGCGCGCACATAGCTGCGTTTGTCGGTGCCCAAAAACACGTCCTTGAACTGCACCATGCCCGAGTTGGTAAACATCAGCGTCGGGTCATTGCCGGGCACGAGTGATGAAGACGGCACCACCGCGTGGCCGCGCTCGGCATAAAAATCGAGAAATGATTTGCGGATGTCGGCGACAGAAAAGGTGGGTTGGGTAGCAAAAGACATAGGGGTAGAAGTGCTCATGGTGTGCCAGTGGTTGTACAAGCCGCCTTCAGGGAAAGGGCGGGACAGCCGGTTAAGCCTTGCTTGACTAAACCTTCGATTATAAGTTTGACGCATCCTGCAGGCGACAGCAGAAATCGGGCTTTCCGGCTATGCTCAAAAGCTGTCAACGACCTGCCCGACACTCATCAAGAAAGACACCCCATGGACATGAAAACCGCCCCACTCTCGCTTCTCAACGACCCCAGCCTGCTGAAGACGGATGCGTTGATCAACGGCCAATGGATCGCTGGCAGCGCCCGATTTGACGTTCATGATCCGTCCAACGGCCAAAAGCTGGCTGACGTGGCCAATCTGGGCCCACAGGATGCAGAAGCCGCCATAGCCGCTGCCAACGCCGCCTGGCCCGCCTGGCGCAAAAAGACCGGCAAAGAACGCCATGCGATTTTGATGAAGTGGTTTAACTTGCTGATCGCCAACGCCGACGACCTGGGTCGCATCCTGACAGCCGAGCAAGGCAAACCGTTTGCCGAGGCCAAAGGCGAGATTGCCTACGGCGCCAGCTTTGTGGAATGGTTCGCAGAAGAAGCCAAGCGCGTCAATGGCGAGACACTCCCGCAGTTTGATAACAATCGCCGCCTGATGGTGGTAAAGCAA
>JANMIH010000169.1:0-4141 GCA_031375685.1 Polaromonas sp.
GAAATTGCCGTTGCCGTCAAACGTAGCCGGCTTGAACGGCTTCGTGCATTTGGCTGCCAGTGCCGGAATGGCCAAAATATTGGTGGTGGTGTGCAGGTCATTTTGAGCATGACGGCAGACCAGCGCCTTGTCTTTGGTAAAGGTCACGTCACATTCCACAATGCCTGCGCCCATACGCGCTGCGGCCTCATACGACTCTTTGGTGTGCTCAAGAAACATCAGCGGCGCACCCCGGTGACCAATAGAAAAATCAGTTTTACTGAACGGCGCATTGGCACAGCTTTGCAATTTGTCCTTGAGCGGGCCGGGTGTCATGTCAGCGGTTAAAAAATACGGCCGCTGGCCGACCTGGATGTTGCTGGTTTGTGCGAAGACAGTTGCGATGGGTGCCAAAAACAAAACCGCTGCGAGCAAGCGCATAAGAGTCAAAAGCATGCTGAGTTCCTTAAACTTAAGTAGGGTTGAATTTAAATCAGCCAGGTGACGCACTGATGACCGATGTTAAAAAAGTAAATGCGTGGCGAGCCAAGTATCTGGCATGTAAATGCGTGAAAAGGCTTGCAAATTCACTGGCTAAATTTACCGGGTTGCGTTGAAATACAAGCTCGAATACTCTTAGGGAACAACATCATGACCGCACTTGACCCCGGCGCATTGAACACACGCTTTAAAAAGTCATCGCCGCGTTTGCTGGCCTACAGCTTTTACATCGCTGGCGTCATTGCAGCGTTGATCGCCGCAGCAATATTGGTGTCCGCACAAATTTGAAGCTGGCGGCTTTGACATACATGCGGCGAATGGTCCGCCGTGTAGGACAGCGCCACCAGTCGCGCCGCATTCGCCGCGGCAAGCCAACGCACAGCGATCTAGAGGCGTTAAATGGGCTGCAGACACTGGGCAATCACTGCCGCAGTACAACTGCTTACCCAAGAAAGCACCCTCTCTATGAAAAAATTCCTTCCCCTGCACCTGATTGCAGCGCTGCTCATCACCACCCTGTCGGCCAGTATGGCCATCGCTGAAAAGCCGGAATGGGCTGGCCAGGGTAAACATGGTGAGCACGAACAAAAAGACAAAGAAGATAGCAAAGGTAAAAAACAAAAGTACCAAGGTGAGACTGCCGATATCCGGGTCAACAGTTACTTCAATGATCCACAGCGGGTGGTGATTCGCGAATACTACGCGAAACAATACAAGGCAGGTCGCTGCCCACCCGGCTTGGCCAAAAAGAACAACGGCTGCATGCCGCCCGGACAGGCCAAAAAATGGGCGCTGGGCCAGCCGCTGCCAAGCAATGTGGTGTATTACCCTGTGCCGCAACCAGTCATCCTCCAGTTGGGTGCACCCCCCGCAGGCCACACATATGTGCGGGTTGCCAGTGACATTTTGCTGATAGCCATTGGTACCGGCATGATTGTTGATGCTGTGCAGGATTTGGGCCGCATTTAATATTGTCCAGCGCTGCCTGGGGCAACGACCCCTGCACCCTCTAAACTTGGATGCCATGCGATTTGTTCATCCCTTGTTTAGCCTGTTCAAGAGCCGCCGTTGACATACTGCGTCTCTGTTCGCGCTCTGTGCAATTTCACTGCCAAGCATGGCGACCTGGACTTGCGCTTCACGCCTGCGCCGTCTGCACAAGAGGGCATGGTGGGTCATGCGCTTGTGGCCTCGCGGCGGGACGCCCCATACCAGTCTGAAGTCACGCTAGAAGGCGACTACAAAACCTTGACGGTACGCGGCCGGGCAGATGGCTATGACCCTTCAGGCAACCAGCTTGAAGAAGTCAAAACCTACCGTGGCGACCTGCACAACATGGCCGACAACAAACGCGACTTGCACTGGGCGCAGGTCAAAATTTATGGCTGGTTACTGTGTCAATCCAGAGGTTTGAAAGACATCAACCTGGCGCTGGTCTACTTTGACATAGCCAGCACACAGGAAACGCCGCTGGTTGAGCTTTTCACCGCTGCCGCCTTAAAAGCGTATTTTGAAAATCAATGTGAGCTGTTTTTGGCCTGGGCTGAGCGCGAGTTGGCGCACCGCACGGCTCGAGACGCGTCGTTAAATGCCCTGGCCTTCCCTCACGCGAGTTTCAGGCCTGGCCAACGCGAACTGGCCGAAGCGGTGTACAAAACTGCCAGCAACGGCAAATGCCTGATGGCGCAAGCCACCACTGGCATTGGCAAAACCATCGGCACGGTGTTCCCGCTGCTCAAGGCCATGCCCAAGCAGCGGCTGGACAAGCTGTTTTTTCTGGCAGCCAAAACCCCAGGCCGCAAGCTGGCATTGGACGCGCTTGAACTGATTGAAAAAAGCACTGCCAACCTGCCCCTTCATCTACCTCTTCGCGTGCTGGAGCTGGTCGCCAGAGACAAGTCATGTGAGCACCCCGACAAAGCCTGCCACGGCGATTCATGCCCACTGGCCAAGGGCTTTTATGACCGCTTGCCACAGGCACGCTATGCCGCCGTGCAAAGCGCAAGCCAAGGCGTGTTAGTCAAAGCCGCCATGCGCGATGTCGCCCTGGCGCACCGCGTGTGCCCCTATTACCTGGCGCAAGAGATGGCCACCTGGGTCGACGTGGTGGTGGGCGACTACAACTATTACTTTGATCTAAGTGCCATGCTGCACAACATGACGGTTAACCACCAGTGGCGTGTCAGCGTGCTGGTGGACGAAGCCCACAACATGATCGAACGGGCACGCAGCATGTACTCCGCCGCGCTTGATCAACGCCAGCTACAGGCGGTGCACAGCTCAGCGCCCAAGGCGGTGCGCCCTGTGCTTGACAAGCTCAACCGCGCCTTCTGCGATGTGCATAAAACGCAAACTGAAACCTACCAAGTGGTACAGGAGATGCCGGTTGATTTTTTAAAAGACTTGCAGCAGGCCATCACGGTCATCACTGACTTTTTGGTGGCAAATCCAACGCGGGTCGATGCAGACTTACAGGCGTTTTATTTTGAGGCCCTGCACTTTGCCCGCATGGCCGACAGCTTTGCCAGCCACTCGATGTTTGACATCACGCTGCTAGACGCGGTGCATGACAACGCCCTGCTGATACCCAGCATTGGTTGTGCCACGCTCAACATTCGCAACATCGTGCCTGCGCCGTTTTTAAACCCGCGTTTTACGGCGGCCCATTCCGTCGCACTGTTTTCGGCCACGCTCAGCCCGTCGGCGTTTTACAAAGAAACGCTGGGTCTGCCGCTGTCGACGGCCTGGATAGATGTGGCATCACCGTTTTCACATGAGCAGCTTTACGTGGCTGCGGTGCGCAATGTGTCAACCCGCTACAGCGACCGTGACCAGTCAATGAGTCTGATCGCGCAACTGATGGCGCAGCAGTACGACAAGGCACCCGGTAACTACCTGGCCTTTACCAGCAGCTATGACTACCTGCAAAAACTTCGGAGCCACTTTAACCAGCGTCACCCCCACATCATTACTTGGGCGCAAACACGCCAGATGGACGAGGCCGGGCGTGAGCAGTTTTTGCGCCGCTTCACCACCCAGTCGCAAGGCATAGGCTTTGCTGTGTTGGGTGGTGCGTTTGCCGAAGGCATTGACCTGCCGGGTGCGCGGCTGATTGGTGCGTTTATCGCCACACTGGGGCTACCGCAGGTCAATGCCGTGAACGAAGAAATCAAAACCCGCATGGCAACGTATTTTCAAGCGCAGGACGATGCAGCCGGCAAGGCCTACAACTACACCTACCTCTACCCCGGCCTGCAAAAGGTGGTTCAGGCAGCGGGTCGGGTGATTCGCACCCAGGACGATACCGGTGTGATTATGCTGATGGACGACCGCTTTACCCGGCCCGACGTACAAAGCCTGTTGCCGGCCTGGTGGCGGGTTAATGAGATCAGTCAGTTTCCGTCTGAAAATGCCTAAAACCGCCTTTTCAGGTAATCAGCAGCCGAGCGTTGCAACGCTCGGCTCAAGGATGCGTTTGGCGCCCGCCATGTGCAAGTGCGTGGTCACGCCAAGGTGACGCGCCAGTTGATGCTGGGGGTGATGGCGCTGTGCGCTGATCAATTCACGAGGTTGCTGGCGTGAGTCAAAAATACAACACCACCACCTCAAACGCACATCGCAGCAGCTCGCGGGGACGCACTACGAGCCAAGCAAGGGGGAG
>JANMIH010000183.1:0-3473 GCA_031375685.1 Polaromonas sp.
TTGCTGGCCAAAGGCCCGGTTGCGGTGGTGCTGTCAGGTTTGCCCATTGGCCTGTGGATGCTCTTGAGTGGCAATCTCAAAACATCTTGGCAGCGTGTGCCCTGGATTAAAGGCAGTTTGCTCACCCTGGCCATTGCCGCGCCCTGGTATGTGATGGCCGAGATCCGCACGCCCGGATTTTGGGAATACTTCTTCATTGGCGAGCACTGGAACCGCTTTACCGTCACTGGCTGGGAAGGCGACAAGTACGGCACCGCCCATGCCACCCAGCGCGGGGCCATCTGGCTGTTTGCGCTGGCAGCAGTCATGCCGTGGACGGCGCTGCTGCCGCTGCTGTGGATTGGCCGCCAACCCAGCCAAACGCCGCAAAAGTTTGAAACGCCCAGCTATTCACGCAGCTTGACGATTTACTTGCTGACCTGGTCAGTCGCAGCCTGCCTGTTTTTTACGATGTCTGGCAATATTTTGTGGACCTATGTGTTGCCGTCCTTGCCTGCGATGGCGCTGCTGGCTGCGCGCTGGTTGAGCCGCGACGCGCGGGTGCGTTGGGTCAATGGCGTGGTGGCTGGTGGTGTGCTGGCCATGAGCCTGCTGGTGGCGGGCTTTTTTGTGCGTGAGGCGCTGGCCGACAGCTGGAAGTCTGCCAAAACCGTGGTGCTGGTGCACCAGGCCAGCGCCACTGGCCAGCCGCTGCTTTTCATGGGTGACTTGCCGTATTCAGCGTCTTTTTATTCACAAGGCAAAGCCAGGGCACTGCCTGGCAACCCTGAGCTGGCCCAGCGCCTGCAAGCCGGGCCGGTGTATGTGGCGCTCAATCCCAACCAGGTCAAAGAACTGCCGCCCGAGCTGGTGGCCAAGATGACGCTGGTGGCAACGTCCGGGGCTTACAAACTGTATTCAACCGTTCAAAAGTAGTTAAAACGGTCTGAAAAAGCCATTTTTACAGGTGTTTCAGGGCTTTTGACCAATGAATACGGGCGCAAGCAGCTCCTGAATTTATAGCGGTTAAATGCCAGCTATCTCACCGCTTCTGGTATTGCGCCGCACCAAACAGCACCTCGCGCGCCTTGTCGGTCGTGATCGGTTTGCGCAGGTCAGCCAGCACCTTCACGCCGCGCTCCACCGCAGGCCGTGCGGAAATCTGGTCAAACCAGCGTTTGAGGTGCGGGTAGTCTGCCCAGTCAATGCCGTGGTTGGCCCAGTTGCGCAGCCACGGGAAGATGGCGATGTCGGCCACCGTGTACTGGTTGCAGGCAATAAATTTGCTGGTGGCCAGCTGCTTGTCCATCACACCGTACAGGCGTTTGGTCTCGTTGGTGTAGCGGTTGATCGCGTAGTCAATTTTTTCAGGCGCGTACTGCCTGAAATGGTGCGTTTGCCCAATCATCGGCCCCACACCCCCCATCTGGAACATCAGCCACTGCAGCGTCTGAAACTTCAGGCGATCTGTTTTGGGCAAGAATTTGCCCGTTTTGGCAGCCAGGTACAGCAAAATCGCGCCTGATTCAAACAGCGCAATGGGCTTGCCATCCGGGCCGTGCGGGTCAACCAGCGCGGGGATTTTGTTGTTCGGGCTGATGGCCAAAAACTCGGGCTTGAACTGGTCGCCCGCACCAATGTCCACCGCAATCGCCTCCCAGTCTTTGCCCAGCTTAAAACCGCACTCTTCAAGCATCACATGCACTTTGTGGCCATTTGGCGTGGGCCATGAGTAAACCTTGATCATTTTGACGTTCCTTTGCTACTATTGAAGCAGAACTTTAAGAGAAAACGCCCCACCATGTTTGAACGCCTGAAAAAAGCTTTTGCCACGCCAGATGCCCGTTCACTGCATTCAGCCGAGTCGAATGCCGTCTCAGAGTGGGCTGGTACCAAAGGTTTTGCCTTTACGGGTGTGGGGGAGGGCAAGGGTTTTGCCCTGCAAGGCAAGATCGGCAACAAGCCCTGGAAGCTGGAACGGGCCAAAGCATCGCGCGACTACATTCGTGGTGAAGAGCTGCGTGCCCGGGCCGAGCTCCAACTCAACGACGACGTGGCCATCCTCATCATGAACCGTCCGCTCAAAGAAGCGCTCGAAAAGCGCGCCTACGAGATGTACACCGACACGCTGCAAACCACCGCCGACCCCAGCCTGCCCGAAGAAATGCGCTGGCTGGCCATGTACCCCGAGGCCGGCTGGGACAGCCTGCCCCCTGAGTTCTGGAAGCGTTATTCGGTATTGGCTGAAAAGCGCGAGCAAGCCCTGGCCTGGCTCGACCCGCATCTGGCCGAACTGCTGATGAGCTGGCCCGAACCCGCCCCCAACGCGCAGGTGCCCTTCATGCTGATGATCTTGCGCGGCAAAGCCTACCTGCGCATGCAGTACACCCCGGCAGACATGCCCACGCTAGAGCATGCGGCGCAGATATTTACGTATGCCTGCGAGTCGGGGGTTTCGGGGCTGACGGCGGATATTTTGGTTTGAGGCTGGCTGAATTAGCTTGAAAACGGGTTAAAAACGGCTTTTCAGCCTGTTTTCAGGTATGTTTTAGGCCTCCAGCCCAATGAATACGGGCGTAAGCAGCTCCTGAATCAATAGCTAACGACTTTCAGTTTTCGGCTTCAAGTTCAGGCTTGAGGTGCAAAAAATCCAGTCCTGCCTCCTGGTTTAGCCCCTTTTGTTGATACTGGGCAAACCCCGCTTCAAACGACACCATCCGGCAATCAGCTTGAATAGCAAAGCTGGCCAGATACGCGTCTGTCCAGTCGCGGGAATGAAAACCCGTTGCCGAGCTCAGCCGCTGCCAAACAAGGTCAAGCCATTCGGGTTCACTGAGCAACACACTGCGGCCACTGGCCAAATGAGCGGCGCAAATGTGCCACGCCTCAGCAGGTGTGTGAACCGCGTCACCCATCACTTTGGGCTGGGTCACCAGCCGTAAAAAGCCCTGCATGCTAGTGCGGCAAAACGCCAGCGGCACGGTAGCACGGGCCCAATATTGCCTGGCAGCCGCATGGTGCGGGTGATGCACATGCGCCAGCGCTAGCCAGACGTTCACGTCCAGCAGGTCAGCCCGGCTCATTGAATGAAGCCGGAGCGGCGCAGCTTGTCCAGGTCGTCTTGCAGCTGCGCATCGGCCAGATCGGCGTTGCTGGCGGCAGGTACAGGCGCGGGCAAAGGCTCAAAAGTGGCCTGGCTGAGCCGGCTCAACACAGGCAGCGTTACCTCGGCGGCGGGCGCAACTGGCATCGCCATAGCCCGAACAATCAGCTCATTGAGCAAAGTCTTCAAGCTTTTGCCACTTTGCGCCGCCTGGATCTTCAGGCTGCGCAGAATTGGGTCGGGTAAATCGAGTGTGGTTCGCATCAATGCATTTTAGCATCAATGTGCGTTTTAACGAATTCAAGACTTTTGCTGTTGAGCCGTGTTTTTAGGGCTAAAAGTGGCTTTTTAGCCGGGTTTTAGGTATATTTTAGGGCTGTAGCCCAATAAA